>CAJMNU010000001.1 GCA_905214855.1 uncultured bacterium
CAAAACCGGAATGGCGTGCAGAACCGTATTTACGAAGATCCAGATAGAAATCATAGTCTTCTGGTTTCAAACCAAGTTCTTCCATACGACCAAGCAGTTTATCATAATCATCTTCACGTTGACTTCCGCCAATGATTTCACCGATACCCGGAACTAAGCAGTCCATAGCAGCAACTGTCTTGTTGTCTGGGTTCATTTTCATGTAGAATGCCTTGATATCCTTTGGATAATCAGTAACAAATACTGGCTTTTTGAAGATTTTTTCTGTCAGATAGCGTTCATGTTCTGTCTGAAGGTCGCATCCCCAGAATACTTTGTAATCAAACTCATCATTGTGTTTTTCAAGAAGTTCAATTGCTTCTGTATAGGTAACATGACCAAAATCAGAGTTTAATACATTGTTTAAGCGGTTGAGAAGATCCTTGTCCACAAATTGATTTAAGAAATTCATCTCTTCTGGAGCGTGCTCCAAAACGTATTTAATAATGTATTTTAACATACCCTCTGCAAGCGCCATGTTATCATTTAAATCAGCGAATACAATTTCAGGTTCAATCATCCAGAATTCAGCTGCATGACGGGTTGTGTTAGAGTTTTCAGCACGGAATGTCGGACCAAATGTATAAATATTGCGGAATGCCATAGCATATGTTTCACCATTTAACTGACCGCTTACTGTCAGGTTGGTTGGCTTTCCAAAGAAATCCTTAGAATAGTCTACAGAGCCATCCACCTGCTTTGGAACATTATTCAGATCCATAGTCGTTACCTGGAACATTTCACCGGCACCTTCACAGTCGCTTCCTGTGATCAGCGGAGTGTGGACATATACGAAATCACGCTCCTGAAAATACTGATGGATCGCATAAGCGATCAGGGAACGGACACGAAATACAGCCTGAAAGGTGTTTGTACGAGGGCGCAGATGAGAAATCGTGCGCAGATATTCAAAGCTGTGACGTTTTTTCTGCAATGGGTAATCTGGGGAAGAAGTTCCCTCTACAGTGACCTCAGTTGCCTGAATTTCAAAAGGCTGTTTTGCCTGTGGTGTGGCAACTAAAGTTCCTTTTACAATGATGGCTGCCCCAACATTTAATTTAGAAATTTCCTCAAAATTTGCCATTGTATCATGGTAAACAACCTGTAAGGTTTCAAAATAAGTGCCATCACTGACTACAATGAAACCAAAGGCTTTAGAATCACGGATGCTTCTGATCCATCCGCCAATAGTAACTTCCTGATCCAGAAAGGATTCTCTGGAGCGGTAGATCTCTCTAATGGTTGTCAATTTCATAGCAGTTCTCCTTTAAAAAATAATAAGAAATCAAGATATATGGGGTCATTATACTGTATTTTTCATGTGGATTCAAGGGGGGATGCGGTGTTTTGCCCTGTTTCTTTGGAACTTTTAAAAGAAATGGGAGAGATCTGAAATCTCTACTGGAAGTAGTAAGATAGAAAAAAATGTCGATTTAAAAATGGAATTGTCAAAATGTGTCGGAAAATGTACAAAAAAGTTGTAGTATATATGAAAATTTTATTTATTATTTACAAAAAGTATGCTATAATGAGAGATACATTAAAATACTAACATCAAGGGGTGAGATAACGTGATTAAGAAGGAAATGATTGCAATGTTGCTTGCCGGAGGGCAAGGAAGCCGTCTTGGCGTTCTGACACAGAAAGTTGCTAAACCAGCGGTATCTTTTGGAGGAAAATATAGGATCATTGATTTTCCATTGAGTAACTGTATCAATTCTGGAGTGGATACTGTCGGTGTTCTGACACAGTATCAGCCATTGCGTTTAAATACCCACATTGGAATTGGAATTCCGTGGGATTTAGACCGTAACGTCGGGGGAGTGACGGTACTGCCTCCATATGAGAGGAGCAAAGGCAGTGATTGGTACACAGGTACTGCAAATGCGATTTATCAGAATTTGGAATATATGGAGACTTATAATCCAGACTATGTCCTGATTTTGTCAGGTGACCATATTTATAAGATGGATTATGAAGTGATGCTGGATTACCACAAAGCGAACAAAGCGGATCTGACTATCGCAGCGATGCCGGTTCCGATTGAGGAAGCAAGCCGTTTTGGCGTGGTGATCACAGATGAGAATAACCGTATCACAGAATTTGAGGAGAAACCACCGCAGCCAAGAAGCAATCTGGCTTCTATGGGTATTTACATTTTTAGCTGGAAGGTACTGAAAGAAGCATTGCTCAAACTGTCCGATCAGCCGGGTTGCGATTTTGGAAAACATATCATCCCATATATCCATAGTAAAGGCGATAGGATCTTTGCTTATGAATACAATGGATATTGGAAAGATGTTGGTACATTGGGATCTTATTGGGAAGCCAATATGGAATTGATCGATATCATTCCGGAGTTTAATTTATATGAAGAGTATTGGAAGATATATACCAAGGCAGATAACATCCAGCCTCAGTATATTGCTGCAGATGCTAAGATCGAGAGAAGTGTTATCGGTGAGGGAACAGAAGTATATGGTCAGGTGATCAATTCTGTTATCGGTGCCGGAGTTACAATCGGTGAGGGAGCTATTGTAAAAGATTCTATCATCATGAAAGATACTACGATCGGTGCAGGAACATTTGTGGAAAAGGCGATCATTGCGGAAGATGTCACAATCGGTGAGAATGCGGTTGTGGGAACTGGCGAGTATGCTCCAAGTAAGTATGATGCTAAGGTATACCAGTTTGATCTGGTTACCATCGGTGAACACAGTGTTGTTCCAGACAATGTAAAGATTGGAAGGAATACAGCAATCGTTGGTGAGACACTGCCTGAGGATTATCCGGGCGGAGAGCTGGCGAGCGGAGACTACATTGTAAAGGCAGGTGGAACAAGATGAGAGCAATAGGTATTATTTTAGCTGGCGGCAACAGTAAACGTATGAAAGAACTGTCCAACAAAAGAGCGATTTCCGCCATGCCAATGGCAGGAAATTACCGCAGTATCGATTTTGCACTTAGCAGTATGAGCAATTCCCATATTCAGAGTGTGGCAGTGTTTACACAGTATAACTCCCGTTCCCTGAATGAACATTTGAGTTCTTCCAAGTGGTGGGATTTTGGAAGAAAGCAGGGAGGGCTTTATGTTTTCACCCCTACCATTACAGCTGAGAGCAATGACTGGTACAGAGGTACAGCAGACGCTCTTTATCAGAATCTGACATTTTTAAAGAATAGCCATGAACCATATGTGGTGATCGCATCCGGTGATGGAATTTATAAACTGGATTTCAACAAAGTGTTAGAATATCACATTGATAAAAAAGCAGATATCACAGTAGTATGCAAGGATATGCCTGCAGATGAGAATGTAACCCGTTTTGGTCTTGTGAAGACAAATGATGACGGACGTATTGTTGAGTTTGAAGAAAAACCTATGGTAGCAACATCCAATACGATTTCATGTGGTATTTATGTGATCCGCAGAAGACAGCTGATCGAACTGATTGAGCGCTGTGCTGCAGAAGACCGCTATGATTTTGTGCGTGATATTCTGGTTCGTTACAAGAATCTGAAGAGGATCTATGCATATAAAACAGATACATACTGGTCTAATATCGCATCTGTGGATGCTTATTATAAGACAAATATGGATTTCCTGAAACCAGAAGTACGCAGATACTTCTTTAAGCAGTATCCTGATGTATATTCCAAGGTAGATGATCTGCCACCGGCAAAATACAATCCAGGTGCAATTGTAAAGAATAGTCTGGTTTCCAGCGGATGTATTATCAATGGTACTGTGGAGAATTCTGTTCTATTTAAGAAAGCATATATAGGCAATAACTGCGTGATTAAGAATTCCATTATTCTGAACGATGTATATATTGGCGACAATACAGTCATTGAGAACTGTATTGTGGAGAGCAGAGACACCATTCGTGCAAATACTACTTACATCGGAAAACCGGATGAGATCAAGATCGTAGTAGAAAAGAATGACAGATATACGTTATAAGATATAGTGGAAGGGGAAATGGGGATATGCAGATTACAGATGTAAGGGTAAGAAGAATTGAGAAGGAAGGAAAAATGAAGGCAATCGTTTCTATTACATTAGATAACGAATTTGTGATCCATGATATCAAGGTGATTGAAGGGGAGAAAGGGCTTTTCATCGCTATGCCGAGCAGAAAAGCTGCAGATGGAGAATACCGTGATATTGCCCATCCGATCAATTCTGAGACAAGAGATATGATCCAGACCGTGATCTTAGATAAATATGAAACAACAGCTTTGGAAGTAATGGAAGCATAGGAAGCGGAATATGATTCAGGAAGAGAGCAGGAAGTCGGCAAGAGAATACCAACAGGCACCTGCTCTTTTTTAATGTAGTAGATGTCAGGAACAAAAGACTTTTTGAATTAAATATATAGAAAAATGCCATGAAGAAGGGGATATACAAAAAGAAAAAATATGGTATACTACTAAATGGAATTTTTTCGGGAATGCAGATAAAATGGGATTTTCTGTAAGATATCTCGATGATAAGACAACAAAAAATGATAAAACAAAGAGTACGGCGGGGAGTATAGAAGAGGTGATAACACGTACGGCTTTTTGTGAGAAAAGGAAAGGGAATAGGTTATGTCAGGTACAATTTTTTCATTGATTCCTCCTATTGTAGCGATTGTGTTGGCACTGCTTACAAAAGAGGTGTATCTATCACTTTTAGTAGGAATCTTATCTGGGGCACTGCTGTATACAGCAGGAAATCCGCTTTTTGCAGTGGAAGAGACCCTTACCATTATGTCAGGAGAGATTGGGGATAATGCATATATTCTGCTGTTCTTGGCATTTTTGGGGATTTTGGTGGCACTGATCACAAAATCAGGTGCATCAAATGCATATGGAGAATGGGCATCCAAAACGATCAAAAATAAAAGAGGTGCTATGTTAGCAACCACTGTTTTGGGAACTGTGATCTTTGTGGATGATTATTTTAACTGCCTTACTGTTGGAACAGTAATGCGTCCGGTTACAGATAAATATAAGATCAGCCGTGCAAAGCTGGCATATATTATTGATGCAACTGCAGCACCGATCTGTATCATTGCACCAATTTCAAGCTGGGCAGCCGCAGTAGGTTCTTCTCTGCCAGAAAATTCTGGTATTGATGGTTTTTCCTTGTTTTTAAAGACGATTCCATTCAATCTGTATGCACTTTTGACATTGGTGTTTATGCTGTATCTGATTGTGACACAGATTGATTTTGCAAAAATGAGAAGTTACAATGAGAGAGTGGAACGAAAAGGTGAGGAGACGATGGATGCAGACAGTCCTTTGCCTTCTGGTGGACATGGAAAAGTTATGGACCTGATCCTTCCGATCTTGGTGCTGATCGTTTTATGCATTGGCTCTATGCTCTATACTGGTGGGATTTTGGACGGAGTAGGAATTGTGGAGGCATTTGCGGGATGTGATGCTGCAAGAAGCTTGGCATTGGGATCTTTCTTTGCCTTAGTTTATACTTTTTTGCAGTACATGGTACGTCGTGTCCTGACATTTAATGAGTTCTGTGAGTGTTTTACAGTGGGGATCAAGGCTATGATTCCTGCGATCATGATTTTATGTCTGGCATGGACTTTGTCCGGAGTGTGTGGAGAGGCATATCTGAATATTGGCGGATATGTGGGAAGTGTAGTTGGAGGCAGTACTTTGATCTTATCCATGCTTCCATGTATCTTCTTCTTGGTAGCAATGGGATTGGCATTTTCAACAGGGACTTCATGGGGAACGTTTGGTATCCTGATCCCGATCGCATTGGCGGTTGTTGGAACAGAAGATATCAATATGCTGACGATTGCCATTGCTTCTATTCTGGCAGGCGCAGTATGTGGAGACCATATTTCTCCAATCTCTGATACTACGATCTTAGCGAGTGCAGGAGCGCAGTGTAAACATCTGAATCATGTTTCCACACAGATCCCATATGCTATGGTAGTAGCAGGATGCTGTGTAGTGGGATATCTTTTCGCAGGAATTACAGAAAATGGCTGGATCGGTCTTGGCGTTTCCTTTATCTGTCTTGTTGTTGTCTTGGCAGTTATTACAAGCAGAGTAAAGGCATTGGATAAAAAAACAAATTTGCAGAGATAGATGAGTATGAATGGAAGAAATTCTTTGATTCGCTAGAAAATGGATAGAAAGATCGCTGGAAAATAAAAAGTATTATGTGTAGAAAAAGGTGAAAGAAATCGTAGGTTTTGGTTTCTTTCACCTTTTTTAAGAATAATCAGATAAGTCTGCCTTATAGAATGTCTGGGTATTGTAGACCTAGGGCAAAATACATGTGTTTAGAATGGAGAGGGGAGACTGCAAAGAAGGCGGTAAGAGGGCTTTTCATTGCCATAAAGGTCAGTAGAACCGTGGATTCTCTGTCTGAACTTATCTTCACCGGCTTCCCCGCAGTGTGTTCTGTAATCATTCAGGGAAAACCAGACATATCCCTTGATATTTTCAATTTTGTTGTAAAGTTCGATCCTCTGCTGGAGAAGTTCATATCTTGCCGGATCACCTCCTGTAAAATGAGGTTCACATAAACCAAATTCGGATACGATAAGAGGCATTCCCTTGGCTTTTTTTGCAGTTCGAATCGCATGATTTTCGATGTCGTCGCTTGGTTCCCAGAGACCGAGGTAATCGTTCCACATGGCAACATCTCCATGAAGGGTAGCATCGTCTTTGTCGATATTTGAGACAAGGCTCAAGGTATTGGATACATAGTTGACAAGGCGCATAGAATCAAGGGATTTAAAGTATGATTTCATGTCTTCAACATATTGGATCGTTGTTTCACAATGTGCGCCAAGCTCATTTCCTACGCCCCAGAAGATAATTGATGGATGCTGGCTGTGGAAGTATACCATTTCGGATGCCTGTTGTTTTGCAATGGTGAGTTGGAGTGGGGTTGCCTCTTTTGGAAATCCCCAGTAGGGGATCTCTTCTTGTACAAGGAGACCATTTTCATCACACCAGTCAAAAAGACTGTCATCCTGCTGCCAATGGAAACGTGTAAAGATACAGCCGGCATTTTTGAGTTGCCTTAAACGGAAAATACTGTGTTCAAATGGCTCTGCCATGCCAAAGTCAGGGTGGGATCCGGGCATCCATTCACATCCTTTGAGATAGATTTCTTTTTGGTTTAGAAGGATCTGTTCTCCTTTTACCTCAATGCTGCGAAGACCGATGCGCTGTTCCAGACGGTCATTGCCAGTTTCCAGAACAATACGGTAAAGATGTGGTGCATCTATATTCCAGAGGAGAAGATCTTGAAAATCCAGATTTATCTGATCTACAACAGATGGAAAGGCTTTTTGGATCTTTGTATGGTTATTGTGATAATCAATAACTGATACAACAACATCATGAGGGCGTTTGTCAAAGAAAGCAGTCTGAATATGAAAAGTGCCGCTGCACTGAGCAGCATCCATGATATGAAATGTTTCAGAAACCTGCATATATTCGATCGCATCATTTTCCATAAATTGAAGAGAGACATTTCGGATCATTCCACCATCATCTGCCCAATCAAAATGACCATCCTGTGGAAGCATTTCATCTATGTGCGTGTTATCTGCATTGACTTGAATAGTATTGGTTTCGCCAAAATGGATCCAATCTGTAACTTCTATGCGAAATGGTGTAAAGCCAGAATGTTTATGACTACCTGCAAGGGAATCGTTGATATACACTTGGGCTGTATGGTAGACCGCCTGAAAAGAGAGAAATACTCTTTTATTTTTGAAAGAAGGATCAATAAATAGATCTGTTTTGTATGAAGCAATGCCACGGTATTTCATCACTTCATCTGTTACATTCCATGTGTGTGGGATGGTTACTTTTTCATGGTAGTTTAATGGCTCAATAGAGAAATCCCATTTGTTTAAAGGAATTTGGTATCTCATGGTAATCTGCCTCCTTGATGATTGAAAATATTGTTGTTGGTATATAGGTTTGTTTGACATTCGCTTGGTTTTATTGTAATATTTTTTACGAAGATTTGTTTGGATATGACGTGGAAAAATTTAGAAATCCGATTGGAAGTATCATGGAAGCACTAGGAAATGGGATTAGAAAGGGTTCTTCAATTTATTTTTATACAGTATCTCCTAATGTAAAGAAAATGTTGTATTATCCGATTGTGGTCGGGGAGTTTTATTGCACAGAGAGTTATCAGGTAAAACGGGAACAATATGACAGTGTTCTTTTACTTTATGTTTTGGAAGGCAGTATATCGCTTTGTCAGGATGGAAATGAGTGGACAGCTTATGCAGGGGAACTTTTACTTGTAGATTGTTATGAGAGCCATGAATATTTTAGCAGAATGAATACACATACGATCTGGCTGCATTTTGATGGAAATGGTGCGAGAGCTTGGCTATCTCAGGTAAAAATGCAAAGAGGGCAGAAAGTAAGAGGCGGTTATCCGATAGAGCATAGTATGGAAAGTATTTTGAAGCATATTGTGCTGCGCAGGGACGAATATGAAATATCAAGAGAATTGTATTCTCTGCTATGTGATATCGCAAAGGGAAATGAGGATAAAAGTGAACAGAAAAGCCGTATGAGTGCACAGATTGATGCGGCAAAGCAATGGATACAGGAGCAGTATGACAGGGATCTATTGGTGGAAGAGATGGCAGCAAAAGCCTATATGAGTCCATCTTATTTTTCTAAACAATTTAAGGAAAAAACTGGATTCTCACCATATGAGTATCTGCTGGCTGTTCGTTTAGATAAGGCAAAAGAATTGCTTTTACAGACAGATCATCCAATCCAAGAAGTGGCATATAAGACTGGATTTAACAGTGCTTCTAATTTTATCTATTTTTTTAAGAAAGAGACAGGAATTTCACCATTGAAATTTCGAAAAATGAAATTTTGACAATATCAAGGAAAGAGGAAGAAAATGTATATTATAGCAGGATTAGGAAATCCATCAAAACAATATGAAAATACCAGACATAATGTAGGTTTTTTATCTGTGGAGGCATTGGCAGATCAGATAGGAGCTGATTTTACAGAGAGAAAATTTAAGGCATTTTGTGCCAAAGGGATGATAGGCGGGCAAAAGGTTATCTTGGTAAAGCCACAGACCTTTATGAATAATAGCGGGGAAAGCCTGAGGGAAGTGGTAGATTTTTACAAAGTAGATCCGTCAGAAGTGATCGTGGTCTATGATGATATCAGTTTAGATGTGGGACAGCTCAGAGTGCGTGCAAAGGGCAGTGCCGGTGGACACAATGGAATGAAAAGCATTATACAGCATCTTGGGACTCAGGACTTTGCCAGAGTGCGTGTGGGAATTGGTAATAAACCACCTAAAATGGATCTTGCAGATTATGTGTTGGGACATTTCTCAAGAGATGAGGAAAAGGTGATACAGGATGCTGCAAAAGAGGCTGCTTTGGCAGTCACTGTGATGATAGAGAGCGGAGTAGATGCAGCTATGAATCGTTTTAATGTCAATAAAAATACAAAGGAATAGAATATAGAACAAGAGTATATAAAGAATATATAAGGTATAGATAAATCAGAGTAAAATGTAGATAGATATATTACAGAAAGAGGGAGGGGAAGAAGATGAATCATCCTGTGTTTACAAATCCTTTGACGGAATTGGCTGAGTATGAGGAGATGGTGGAATGTCTGAAGAAAGATCAGGGTCCTATTCATGTCAGCGGTTCTTTGGATTCTCAGAAAGTACACCTGATGCATGAACTGGCATCAGGGAGGGACTGGAGACTGCTCATCACATATGACGATTCTAAAGCAAGGGAAATTTATGAAGATTTTCGGTATTTTGATGATGCCGTGTATTTATATCCGGCAAGAGATCTGCTTTTTTTTAGTGCAGATATTCATGGCAACTTGCTGACAAGGCAAAGAATGGAAGTGTTTCGGCACATTTTAGAAGATACGCACGGAACTGTTGTCACAACTCTGGATGGATTGATGGATCATCTGCTTCCTTTGTCTGAACTTTCCAGACATATCCTGACGCTGGAAGAAGGGCAGACACTCGATATAGAAAAATGGAAACAGGATCTTATCTATATGGGGTATGAGCGCACAGGACAGGTAACTGGGATGGGACAATTTTCTATCCGGGGAGGTATTTTGGATATTTTTCCCCTGACAGAAGAAATGCCGATTCGAGTTGAACTCTGGGATGATGAAGTGGATTCTATCCGTACATTTGATCCAGAAAGCCAGAGATCGGTAGAACGTTTAGAGACATTGTCCATTTATCCGGCAAGTGAACTGATCTTGACTGAAGATGAAGTGGAAAATGGGATCAGGAGATTAGAAGAGGAAGCCAAAAAACAGGAGAAAGCCTTTCGGGATGCCTTAAAAGCGGAAGAAGCGCATCGGGTGAAACAGACCGTAAATGAAGTGGTACAGGAACTTAGAGATGGGATTTTGACTGGTAAGCTGGACAGTTATCTTTCTTATTTTTGTGCCAGAACAGTGTCCTTTTTAGATTATTTTAAAGAAAAGGACAGTGTGATCTATCTGGATGAGCCACAGAGGATAAGGGAACGTGCAGAGGCAGTGGAGCTGGAATTTCGTGAGAGTATGGCACACCGCTTGGAAAAGGGATATGTTTTGCCAGGGCAGGTGAAGATCCTTTATTCGACAAAACAGATCCTGGCGGCGCTTCAGGAAGGCAGCAGTGTATATCTGACAGGACTAGAGCAGAAATTGCAGGGATTTACTGTAAATAGAAATTTCAGTATTACTGTTAGAAATATGAACTCCTATCAGCATGGATTTGAACTTCTGATCGCTGATCTGAAACGATGGAAAAAAGAGAAATTCCGTGTAGTACTGCTCTCTGCTTCCTCAACAAGGGCAAGCCGTCTGGCAGGTGATCTGAGAGATCAGTATGACCTTAGGGCATATTGCACTTCAGATGTGTCTTCTCCAGTAAAGCCGGGAGAGATTCTGGTGACACATGGAAATTTGCATCGGGGATTTGAGTATCCGATGCTGAAATTTGTGGTCATTACAGAAGGAGACATGTTTGGCAGTGAAAAAAAGAAAAAACGCAAAAAGACAACCTATCAGGGCAAGAAAATCCAGAGCTTTACGGATCTTTCCGTTGGGGATTATGTGGTACACGAGACACATGGTTTGGGGATTTACCGAGGGATTGAGAAGATTGAACGGGAAAAGGTTGTCAAGGATTATATTAAGATTGAATATGGAGATGGAGGAAATTTATATCTTCCTGCGACCAGATTGGATCTGATCCAGAAATATGCAGGCGCTGAGGCAAAAAAACCAAAGCTGAATAAGTTAGGCGGAAGTGAATGGACGAAAACTAAGACAAAAGTAAAAAAGGCAGTTGGTGAGATCGCTAAGGATCTGGTTGAGCTGTATGCCCAAAGGCAGAATGAACAGGGATATCAGTTTGGAGAAGATACTGTCTGGCAAAAAGAATTTGAGGAATTGTTTCCCTATGAAGAGACAGATGATCAGATGGAAGCGATCGATGCGACGAAGGCAGATATGGAAAGCCATAAGATCATGGACCGTCTGATCTGTGGAGATGTGGGATATGGAAAGACGGAGATCGCTTTAAGGGCAGCATTTAAGGCAGTTCAGGAGAGCAAACAGGTAGTATATCTAGTTCCGACCACGATTTTAGCACAGCAGCATTATAATACCTTTTTACAGAGAATGAAGGATTTTCCTGTTCGGATCGAGCTTTTATGCCGTTTTAGGACACCCGTCCAGATCAAGCGTGCGCTGGAAGGACTGCGTAAGGGACAGGTTGATATTATCATTGGAACGCATCGTGTATTATCAAAAGATGTAGAATTTAAAGATCTTGGGCTGCTTATTATAGATGAAGAGCAGCGTTTTGGTGTAACACATAAAGAAAAGATCAAACAGTTCAGGAAAAATGTAGATGTTCTGACTTTAACAGCAACACCAATTCCACGTACTCTTCATATGAGTCTGGTAGGCATTCGGGATATGAGTGTTCTGGAAGAACCTCCTGTGGATCGTGTCCCTATCCAGACATATGTGATGGAATATAATGATGAGATGATCCGTGAGGCGATCAATCGGGAACTGGCAAGAAAAGGGCAGGTATATTATGTCTATAACCGAGTAAACAATATCGACGAGGTGGCGCTTCATGTTGCAGGGCTTGTGCCTGAAGCAAATGTGGTTTTTGCACATGGTCAGATGCAGGAGCATCAATTAGAACGGATCATGCTGGATTTTATCAATGGAGAGATTGATGTCCTTGTTTCCACAACAATCATTGAGACAGGGCTTGATATCCCCAATGCCAACACGATGATCATTCATGATGCCGATCAGCTTGGTTTATCTCAGTTGTATCAGTTAAGAGGACGTGTTGGACGTTCAAGCCGTACATCCTATGCATTTTTAATGTATAAAAGGGATAAGATGCTGCGTGAGGAGGCAGAAAAACGCTTGCAGGCGATCCGTGAATTTACAGAGCTTGGATCTGGAATAAAGATTGCGATGAGAGATCTGGAAATCCGTGGCGCTGGAAATGTGTTGGGAGAGGAACAGCATGGACATATGGCAGCAGTGGGATATGATCTGTATTGTAAACTGTTAAATGAAGCTGTTTTAGCTTTGAAAGGGACAGAGGAAGAGTGTTTTGATTTTGATACTACTGTTGAATGTGATATGGATGCCTATATTCCCCCATCCTATATTAAAAATGAATATCAAAAGTTGGATATTTATAAACGGATTGCAGGCGTAGAGAGTGAAGAAGAGAGGATGGATATGGAGGATGAGCTGATCGACCGTTTTGGTGATCTTCCAAAACCAGTCACCAATCTGTTGACAATTGCGACACTAAAGGCAAAGGCACATCAGGTCTATGTGACAGAGGCACGTATCCGTCAACAGGAAATCCGCCTTACAATGTATGCAAAAGCACCGATCCGAACGGAAAATATTGAAGTATTTCTTTCGGAATACCGTGGGGATTTAAGATTTAAGGCGGCAGAAGAACCTTATTTTCTCTATATAGATCAGAGAAATAAAAATAAATCTGTTTCTGCCATGATAGAACAGTGCAGAAAACTTTTAGAAAGAATGAAAGAATTGCTTTTGGAATCATAAAAAATATAGTATTGATATGGCAGTCATACACTTATGATAGTGTGTGGCTGTTATTTTTGTATTGTGGAGATTACATTGAAGTTAGCTCTGTTATGAGACTTTTTGAAGAGGGATTTAGAATGCTTTTAGAGGAAAAAAGATGATAATTTTGTCTGGAAAACCAAAGATTGTATAAATTCCTCCATTTTACAGATAATACATTTATCAACAATATTAAGATAAATGTCAGACTGAAAAACGGAGGTATTTTTATATGAAAGCAACAGGAATTGTAAGAAGAATAGATGACTTGGGACGTGTAGTGATCCCAAAAGAAATCAGAAGGACATTAAGACTGAGAGAGGGAACTCCATTAGAAATCTTCACAGACAGGGAAGGAGAGATCATATTAAAGAAATATTCTCCCATGATGGAATTGACAGCTTTTGCAGGGCAGTATGCAGATGCGATGGCTCAGACGACCGGACTTATGGTGTGTATCACGGACAGAGATCAGGTAGTTGCCGTGGCGGGAGGACCTAAAAAAGATCTGCTGCAAAAACCGATCAGTCAGCAGTTGGAGCAGTTGATCTTTGGGCGTACTGTGATGTTAGCTGGTAAAGATGAAAAAAACTTTATTTCTCTGGTGGAAGAGGAGACAGAAGGAATCAGTGCACAAGCCATTGCACCTATTATCTGTGAAGGGGATGCGATTGGGGCGGTAGCAGTTTTAAGCAGAGAACCAAGAGTGAGATTTGGGGATACAGAGACAAAACTTGTCACAACAGCTGCTAGTTTTCTGGGAAGGCAGATGGAAAGTTAGATCAGAGACAGATCACAGGCAGAACCTGACAGGCGCTTTGTGATCGATCTTAATCTTAGAAAAATGGTAAGAGTAAGATTTTCACAAAGTGCTGTGTCCTGCAAGGTGCGACCACAGGAAGATTTAAGGTTTGCATGTCTTACATGGCGTGTAGCCTTCCTGTAATGCTTCCTCTCTTGAGAAAAGTGTGATCTGGTTCTTTTTTTCCGGAAGATTGCCGCAGGAAGGGCGATGGAAAACTTTAGATTTTGGATTGCAAATGTACGATTCCTCTGGGACTACAGCAGAAGTTTCTGGCATAGGCTCAATAGGATAATCCGGATTTTTCTCGGTTGTAAAGGAGAGAGAAGTTCCGTCACTGGAACATATGATAGTACCCACATCATCTGTCCGATAAATAGCTGAACCAGCTTCTTTTAGACGTGTCACTACATCTGGTGATGGGTGACCATAGGAGTTATCTTTTCCTACAGAGAGAATGGCATAATCAGGGCTTACTGCTTCCAGAAATTCTTTGGAGCTGGAGGTATCACCACCATGGTGTCCAACTTTAAGAACAGTAGAGTCCAGATCCCACCCATCAGCTATCATATCTTTTTCCGATTCTGTCTCGGCATCACCTGTAAAAAGAAAAGATGTATCACCATATGTGACTTTCATGACAAGAGACAGATTATTGACTTCTTTATAGTTTCTGGCAGGGGCAAACACATCGACTGTGGCACTTCCCAGAGAGAAGGAATCGCCAGGGACCAAGGTATTCAGAGGACAGCCCTGCAGGGAAAGATATTCTATAAACTTTCGGAAAGGCTTGTTGTCTGCCTGTAACACAGAAGAATACGCCTGTTTGGCTGAGGCGTAGCTTAAAGCACCCGGCAGACCGCCTACATGGTCTTCATGGGGATGCGTACATACAATGTAGTCTAACTGGTCAATACCATTGCGTTTCAGGTAGGTATAGATCCAGTTGGAATCGGCTGCATTTCCGCCATCGATCAGCATACTTTCTCCATCACATATAAGCAAAGTAGAATCTGCCTGTCCCACATCAATAAAATGTACTTCAAATGTGCTGTCAGAAGAAACAAGGGATTCTTGGTTCTGTGAAAAAATGTTGTCTTTCTGTCCCGTTGTGGAAGAAGCACATCCAGAGATCAGAGTGCAGATAAGGAGCAATATCAGCAAGTGGGATGAATGGAATAGATGATATTGTATTTTCTTTGGTAATAAGGTAACTGGGTGTTGTTTTTCCATTGGATTCGTACACTCCCTTTTATCTTTTGTATGGATAGTTTTAATTGTGTGTTGACACTCCCTACAGCTAAAACAGGGGGATTTATGACATGTTGGATAATTAACATATCATATTTTAAATAAAGCATAGCATATTTCCATGTGAGCTGCAAGAGAAAAATACATATGTTCGGAATGTATGTTCGAAATCACTATTCAAAGTAGCTTTTTTGTTGTATGAGATTGAAAAAAGTAGTAAGATGAGAATAGTAAGATAAGAGCAATGTAAGAGAGGAGTGCTGTGGTTTTGTATGATTTTAATGATTTAATACACATTACAGAAGAGCTGCGTTCAGAACATGGATGCCCATGGGACAAAGAGCAGACACATGAGAGTTTAAAGCCCTGTCTGATGGAAGAATGTGGGGAAGTTTTGGATGCAATTGACAATCAGGATATGAAGAATTTATGTGAAGAATTGGGCGATGTACTTTTAAATCTGGTCTTGCAGGCACGTATTGCAGAAGAAGAGGGGGCATTTACGATAGCAGATGTTGTGGATGGAGTGTGCAGAAAAATGATCCGCCGTCATCCGCATGTATTTGGCGATGCGAAAGCAGTCACACCCGAACAAAGTTATCAATTATGGCAGGAAATCAAGCGAAAAGAAAAAGAGCAAAATCCTTGACAAACGTAGAAGAAATGTATATAAATGTAGAGTATAGGAACTAACGAACCGGTATTTTTCCGGTGAGACTAATCTAGGAGGAAAAGATTCATGAACAAAACAGAATTGATCGCAGCTATCGCTGAGAATGCAGAAATTTCCAAAAAAGATGCAGAGAAAGCTCTGAAGGCTTTCACTGATGTAGTAGCAGCAGAATTAGTAAAAGGAGAGAAGATCCAGTTAGTAGGATTTGGTACTTTTGAAGTATCTGAGAGAGCAGCAAGAGAAGGCCGCAATCCTAAGACAGGTGAGAAGATGCCGATCGCAGCTTCCAAAACTCCTAAGTTTAAAGCTGGAAAAGCTCTGAAGGATATGGTGAATGCATAAGTCATGAGACTTGATAAATTTTTAAAAGTGTCCCGTCTGATCAAGCGCAGAACTGTGGCCAATGAGGCATGTGATGCTGGTCGTGTATCCGTCAATGGAAAAACGGCAAAGGCATCCTTGGATGTGAAGTGTGGAGATACGATTGAGATACAGTTTGGTACAAAAGCGGTCAAGGTAGAAGTGCTGACAGTACAGGAAACAGTAAAAAAAGAAGAAGCTGCAGAAATGTATAAATATATATAGTACATAAGTACTTATAGATATAAAAGGAAATATATTTGCAGTCTTTCCAGATCTATAAATGGAATAGAGATAAAATCCCCTTAATATACTCTAACAAGAAAGGTATATCAAGGGGATTTTTTTGATGGAAGAAAAGGTAAATTTCCGAGAACACCATATTTCTCTGGCGAACAGGGAACGGCTGGAGATCACAGGAGTGCGGGAGGTAGTTTCTTTTGACGAGTCACAGGTCATTTTAGATACGGATATGGGGCTTCTTACTATAAAAGGAAAAGGGCTGCATGTGAAGCGGCTGATGCTGGAAAAAGGAGAAGCAGATTTAGACGGGACAGCAGACAGTCTGGTATATTCTTCAAATGAGGCGCATCGAAAATCAGGAGAATCTTTATTTGCTAGGTTGTTTAAATAAATGAGTGAAGATATTTATTATGAAATGCATCTGTTATGGTGCAGTTTTGGACTTGGAATCTGGCTTCTGGTTTTTTATGATGGTCTGCGCCTGTTTCGTCAAATAATCCCTCATCACACTGTCTGTGTAGGATTGGAAGATATGGTATACTGGATCTATGTAGCGGTCCGTCTGTTTGCTTTATTTTATTATGAAAACGATGGAGACTTGAGAGGATATGCTATTTTTGCTTTTTTTATTGGAATGGTCTTGTATAATCTTACAATCAGTCTTATTTTGAGAAAAGTATTGAAAAAAATAAAGAAATCCTTTAATATGAAAAAAAGAAGATAATGTTTTCACAGTAAAGATAAGTGGGGAAAAGTACCTGTATTATAAAAGCAATCAATTGTGTAAGGGGACAGCAAAGACAGGGACATATGTTTTGGGACTGAGAGAAGTTGGTGAGAAGATGGGAAAAGTAAGGCGAAAGACACGGCACAGAGATAGCCGTTGGGCAAATCATATGACATTGTTTGGTGCTACTTTTGTAGTTTTGCTTTTGGCAGTGGTTGTCCATATCAGAGGAAATGAGTTAAAAGAAAAAAATATGGAATATTATGATAAAGAAATAATTTTAGAGTCTCAGGTGGCAGAGGAGAGCAAGGAAGCAGAGGAACTGGCACAGGAGCAGATTTATGTTCAGACGAAGGAATACATTGAAAAGATGGCAAAAGAGAAGTTGGGATTGGTATATCCTGACGAGATTTTGCTGAAACCGTCTAAGTAGCAGGAAATTTGTCAGAAGATTTCCTGCTATTTGTAATCTGTTTGACAAATATTTCCCTTCATCCTGTATATAATGAGAGCTATGCAGGTTAGGAGGGATTTTTGTGTTTAGAAAGAAGATGATTCGCAGTTGTATGCAGGATGCGGGGGGATACGCCGCCAGAAAACTGAAAGCATTGGCATGGTCTTTTGATGGTCTGTCACAGGCTTTTGCTGATGATATATGTAAGGAGAATACATTGTCCAGAAAGGATGCACTTGCTGCAATGCAGATGACAGCCACATTGGTATGTGGGGAATGTAAAAATTGCAGTGTGTATGATGAAAGTTTAGAAAGAGAAGAACATCCGACCCATTTGCTGGAAGTATTTGAGGAAAAAGGAAATGTGGAGGAGGGGGATCTGCCTCAGTCATTTGGACGTATGTGCAGACGCAGAGAAGAGTATGTTGGACAGCTCAATCGAAATCTGAATCGTGCTTCTATGAATCTGCTGTGGAAAAACCGCTTTTTGGAGAGCCGTGATGCAATGGTGGAACAATTCAAGGAATTATCTATGATAATGGAAGAGTTTTCTGTGAGAATGGAACAAACAGCAGATATTACAATGGAATGGCGGGAAAAAGTAAAAAAGCAGTTTAAAAAACAAAGGATCCGTCTGCACCATATGTTGCTCTTGGAACATGGGAAAAGTCAGAAAGAAGCATACCTTACCGTTTCTGTGGGAGGAGGAAATTATATTACAACCAAAGAAATCTCTATGATTTTTGGTCAGGCGATGGGAAGCAATGCATGGATTCCGGATAGAGGAGAGAAACAGGTAATTTCAAAAAAGCCTTCCACGATCCGTCTGGTGGAGGAAGGAACATATATGATGCTTTATGGAGTAGCAAGACGCTCTAAGGCAAAGGGAGAAGTGTCAGGTGACAATTATACATATAAAGAGACGTTTCCACGTCAGGTGATCCTCAGTTTGTCTGATGGCATGGGAAGTGGAGAACAGGCAGCATCAGAGAGTAAAAGGATCATAGAATTAATGGAACAGCTTTTAGAAGCTGGTTTTTCTGCAAGAACAGCACTTAAAATGGTGAATACGGTTTTTATGATGACAGGCGATGAACAGCACCCGGCAACTATGGATCTGTGCTGTGTGGATCTTAGTACCGGATTATTGGAAGCAATGAAATTTGGAGCTGTAGCAACATTTTTGCTTGGAGAAGATGGAGTAGAAGTGTTGGAAGCTGATACTGTTCCTATGGGTGTATTAAGTCCTGTAGAGCCGACTTTGATATCAAGAAAACTATGGAATAACAATCGTATTGTGATGATGAGTGATGGTGTGCTGGACGCAATGCCGGGAGAAGACAAAGAGGCATCTATGAAAGAATTTTTATCACATATACCAGTTAGGACACCTCAGGATATGGCAGAAAGAATTTTGCGTTTTGCATTATCCGGAGATGAGGAAAGTATGAGAGATGATATGACGGTTTTAACAGCAGGCATTTGGAAAAAATAGATATATGGAAAAAATGGAAAGAGATGGAAGTAGATAGAGAACATGGAAAGAGAGGACATCAGATAGAAAACAATGTGGAATAAAGTACAAAAGTTTATAGAGCAAAACCAGATGATCCAGAAGAATGATCGGGTGATCGCAGCAGTATCAGGAGGGGCAGATTCTGTCTGCCTTTTTGTGATGCTTGTCAGGTTGGCGCAAAGAGGAGAGATTACCTTGCGGGCTTTGCATGTACATCATGGGATTCGTGGGGCAGAGGCAGACAGGGACGCTGCGTTTACAAAGGAACTTTGTGATAGATTTCAGATTCCGTGTCGTATGATCAAAAAAAATGTAAAGGAACTTGCGTTACAGAATAAAATGACACTGGAAGAGGCAGGAAGAATAGTCCGATATCAGGAACTGGAACGTTATGCAACTGAGTGGGATGAAGAGATACAGGACGGCAGATTTTGTAAAATTGCTACAGCGCATCATATGGGAGATAATGCAGAGACTATTTTATATCATATGTTCCGAGGAAGTGGTCTTAGAGGCTTATCTGGTATTACTCCTGTGAGGGGAAGAATTTTTCGACCTCTTTTATGTGTAGAGAAAGAGGAGATCACAGAGTTTTTGAAAAAGGAATCTTTGGACTGGTGTGAGGACTCTACAAATCAGGAAACGCAATATATGCGCAATCGGATCCGTAAAGAATTGCTTCCATGGGTGAAACAATATGTCAATGTGGAAGCGATTTCTCATATTGTAAAAAGCGGGGAACGGATCGCTCAGGCAGAAGAATTTTTGGAATACAGTGCTGAAAAATGCTATCCTGATATTGTAAAAAAAGAAAAAAATGGTGTCAGGATCATTCAAGAATATTTTGAGCAGCAACATCCGGCAATTCGAAGCTGTCTGATCCAAATGGCTTTGGAAGATGTATGTAAAAGCAGAAAAGACATTGGAGGGGTACATGTAGAGGCAGTTCGGGAATTGTTGAAAAAGCAGGTTGGGAAAGAAATCAATCTGCCAAACGGGATTCAGGTAAAAAGAGTCTATGAAGGTATATGGATCACAAAGGAAAGAACGGAGGAGAAAAGAAGCAAGAGAGAGCAAGGGAAACAGGAGTATGGCATATCAGAAGAAAAAATAGTGGGGGAGTGGACTAATGAGAAGGAAAACAAACTGGGACACTATCATCTTACTAAATTCTGCTATGAAAAAGGGATGGAAATTCCTCAAAATCAGTATACGAAATGGTTTGATTATGATAAAATAAAAGATACGGTATCTTTTAGGCACAGACAGCCTGGTGATTTTATTACGATCAAGGGCGGAGGAAAGAAATCAGTGAAGGAATATATGATCCATGAAAAGATTCCCAAAGAGATTCGGGACAGCATTGATCTGGCGGCGGATGGCAGCCATATTATGTGGATTGTCGGTTACCGTATCAGTGAAATGTACAAAGTAACAGAGGATACCAAAACAATTTTACAAATAAAATACGATGGAGGAACAGAGGATGGAAGATAAGATTCGTGTACTATTAAATGAAGAAGAAGTAAATGCAAGAATCAGTGAAGTTGCGGCAGAGATCAGCAAAGATTATGCAGGAAAGAAACTGCACTTGATCTGTATTTTAAAGGGTGGTGTGTTTTTTACCTGTGAGTTGGCAAAGCGTCTGACTGTGCCGGTCAGCTTGGATTTTATGTCTGTATCTAGTTATGGTTCAGGAACAGAATCCAGTGGTGTAGTCAAGATCGTCAAGGATTTAGATGAACCTTTGGAGGGAAAGAACGTTCTGATTGTTGAGGATATCATTGATTCCGGACGTACACTTTCTTATCTGATCGAGGTATTAAAGCAGAGAAATCCAGCAAGCATACAGTTATGTACTTTGTTGGATAAGCCGGAGCGCCGTGTGAAAAAGCAGGTACAGGTGCGCTATACCTGTTTCACTATTCCGGATGAATTTGTTGTGGGATATGGTTTGGATTATGACCAGAAGTATAGAAATCTCCCATATATTGGCGTAGTTGAACTGCAGTAAGGAGGATTTTTTCTTTGAAACGACAACCATATAATGGATTTTTTTATCTGATTATATTTGCTATTCTGATCATGGTAGTGACCACATTATGGGGAAATAATATGTGGGATACCCTATCTTATACAGAGTATCAAATGGTGTTAAATTCTGGTGAGGTTGAAATGGCATATGTGATCCAGAATAAGCAGACACCTACAGGACAGGTAAAGGTAGAGCTGAAAAACGGAAATTCCGGTGTTATCAATGTCTCTGATGTGCTGGAGGCACAGGAGGAATTAAAAGAGAGGAAGATCGATTTTGTAACATCTGATGTTCCTAGGGAAAACTATATGCTGACAATGCTAATTCCTGTGGGAGTTTCCGCAGTGATGCTGATCGTTCTCTTTATGATGATGAACGCCAAAGCATCCGGAGGCGGAGCTAATGCAAAGATGATGAATTTTGGAAAGAGCAGAGCCAAGATGAGTCAGGAGACAGGTAAAGTGAGCTTCAAGTCTGTTGCAGGTCTGGATGAAGAAAAAGAAGAATTGCAGGAGATTGTGGATTTTCTGAAAAATCCTGCAAAATATACAAAAGTAGGAGCAAGAATTCCGAAAGGTGTGATTTTGGTAGGACCTCCGGGAACTGGTAAAACCCTTTTGGCGAAAGCAGTGGCTGGTGAGGCTGGTGTTCCATTCTTTAGTATCTCAGGTTCAGATTTTGTGGAGATGTTCGTCGGTGTCGGCGCATCTCGTGTCAGAGACTTGTTTGAGGAAGCAAAAAAGAATTCTCCGTGTATTGTATTTATCGATGAGATTGATGCTGTGGCAAGAAGACGAGGAACTGGAATGGGCGGCGGTCATGATGAGAGAGAACAGACATTAAACCAGCTGTTAGTGGAGATGGATGGATTTGGTGTCAATGAAGGGATCATTGTGATGGCAGCGACAAACCGTGTGGATATTCTGGATCCTGCGATCCTTAGACCTGGACGTTTTGACAGAAAAGTAGCTGTAGGACGACCAGATGTGAAAGGAAGGGAAGAAATCCTTCAGGTACACACAAAGGCGAAGCCATTGGCTGATGATGTGGATCTGCGCCGTGTGGCACAGACAACATCCGGATTTACAGGTGCAGATCTGGAAAACCTGATGAATGAGGCTGCAATTTTGACAGCAAAAGAAGGTCATGCATTTATTTCACAGGCAGACATTGACAAGGCATTTGTAAAAGTAGGAATTGGTGCAGAGAAACACAGCAAGGTCATCTCTGAGAAAGATAAGAGAATTACTGCATATCATGAGGCAGGTCATGCAATTTTGTTTCATGTTCTTCCAGATGTAGGACCAGTCCATACTGTTTCCATTATCCCGACAGGAGTGGGAGCAGCCGGATATACCATGCCATTGCCTGAAAAAGATGAGATGCATATGACAAAGGGAAAGATGCTTCAGGAGATCATGGTATCTCTGGGTGGCAGGATCGCAGAGGAATTGGTCTGTGATGATATTACCACTGGGGCATCTCAGGACATCAAGCAGGCGACTTCCATTGCCAGAGCAATGGTCACACAGTATGGTATGTCAGAGAAGATCGGCATGATCAATTATGGCAGCGATGATGAGGAAATCTTCATTGGACGTGATCTGGCACATACAAAGGCATATGGAGAAAATGTGGCAGCTGTGATTGATAGTGAGGTAAAAAGGATCATTGATGAATGCCATGCGAAGGCTAAGGCGATCATCCGCCAGCATGAAGTGCAATTACAGAAATGTTGTGAACTTCTGATGGAAAAAGAAAAGATTGGGCAGGTAGAATTTGAAGCATTGTTTGATGTTTCAAAGACAGAAGAGAGTGTATAGGGAAAGAAAAAGAATAGAGAGAGCCTAGGATCTGTTCTGACAGATGATATCTTTCGTGCAAAATTACAATATAAAAAATTGGGATAAAAAAGATGTGACAGGAAACTGCACAAAAATAAATCACAAAAAAATGGAACTTTGTGCAGACTTTTTGAGAACGTTATGCTATTATAATAGACGTAACCCCCCCAATACATTATATAGTTTTTGCTACACCCCATAAGAAACGAAATACCTTCTCCTAAAAAGACCAGCTACCCCGCTGGTCTTTTTTCTTTAAAGATTTGGTTGTGGAAATTATGGGAATCATATAAAATAGAAGTAAGATAGTTGTTTGGAATCTGAAAGGGGAAAGGATATGGAAAAAATATTAAAAAAGAATAAAGGAATTCATCTTGAGGCACTATTCAGTGATGAGACAGAGGATTATAGAATTCCTGCAGAACCAGACCCAGGTGACACTGTAACGATCCGTTTCCGAACAGCTCATGACAACGTGGAGCAAGTATTTTGGGTAGATGATGAAACCGATAAAGAAATAGAAATGCTTTTAGTAAAGCAGGAAACGTATTTTGATTATTTTGAGACAACAATTAC
Source organism: uncultured bacterium (assembly GCA_905214855.1). Classification (GTDB taxonomy): domain Bacteria; phylum Bacillota; class Clostridia; order Lachnospirales; family Lachnospiraceae; genus CAJMNU01. The sequence continues at coordinate 23,673 of CAJMNU010000001.1, forward strand.
GGTAGGCGATAAACCGATCCGCTATTTTTTTGAAATAAAACGTGGAAAAGAAAGTTGTTATTATAATCGTCTTGGAGTAGTGGATGATACTTGGAGTGGATTTAGTTTTTGTATCACTCCGGGATTTCATATTCCGATCTGGGCACAGGGTGCACTGATGTACCAAATTTATGTGGACCGTTTTTGTAATGGAGACTTTAGCAACGATGTCGTTGACAGGGAATATATCTACATCAATCAGCCAGTAGAGCGGGTGAAAGAATGGGATGAGAAGATTGCTGTGATGGATGTACGACGTTTCTATGGGGGAGATTTACAGGGGATTTTAGATAAATTAGATTATCTTAAGAGTCTTTGGGTGGAAGTGATTTATCTAAGTCCTGTTTTTGTGTCTCCATCTAATCACAAATATGATTGTCAGGATTATGAACATATTGATCCGCATTATGGTGTGATCGTGAGAGACAGAGGAAGCGCAGTACCAGAGGGTGAAAATGATAATGAACATGCACAGCGTTATCGTATCCGTACAACAGATCAGGAGAACTTGAAAGCAAGTGATGAATTTTTTGCCAGATTTGTAGAGGAAGTACACAAACGTGGGATGAAAGTCATTTTAGATGGTGTATTTAATCATTGTGGTTCTTTTAATAAGTGGTTGGATCGAGAGAAGATTTATGAGAAAAGTGAGTGTTTTTATGAAGCTGGCGCTTATGTCTCAAAAGACAGCCCATATCATTCATTTTTTAAGTTTTATAATGAGGAAGGATGGCCATATAACAGCGAATATGATGGTTGGTGGGGGCATGATACGCTTCCAAAGTTGAACTATGAACATGCAAAGACTTCTGGAAATGAGTTGAGTCTGGAAGAGTATATTTTAAATATTGCAAAAAAATGGGTGAGTCCTCCATACAATGTAGATGGATGGAGACTGGATGTGGCAGCGGATCTGGGGAGCTCTTTGGAATATAATCATGAGTTTTGGAAAAAATTCCGTGATGCAGTAAAAGAGGCAAACCCCAATGCGATCATTTTGGCAGAGCATTATGGAGATCCTCAGCCTTGGCTGGATGGAACACAGTGGGATTCTGTTATGAATTATGATGCATTTATGGAACCTGTGACTTGGTTTTTGACAGGGCTGGAAAAACACAGTGATGAAGAGAGACCAGATCTGTATGGTGATGGTCATGCCTTTTTTAATTCGATGAAGTATCACATGGTGCGGATGCAGACAAATTCTTTGAACACAGCAATGAATGAGCTGTCCAATCATGATCATTCCCGTTTCTTGACACGAACGAACCGTATGAGAGGGCGATTGGCAGATCGTGGAAGTGAGGCAGCAGAAAATGGACTGAATTATGGTCTGTTTCGTGCTGGAGTTGTGATCCAGATGACATGGCCAGGATGTCCAACGATTTATTATGGAGATGAAGCTGGAGTTTGTGGATGGACAGATCCAGATAACAGACGGACATATCCGTGGGGCGGTGAGGATCAAGAATTGATTGAATTTCATCGCTATATGACTGGTATTCATATGCGTATTGCTGCACTGCGGAGAGGATCTTTGAAGGAATTGGTAGAAGAGAAGAATTTTATTGCTTATGGACGTTTTCAGAAAGAAAGCAGAGCTATCATAGCAGTCAGCACTTCAGCAGAATCCTGTTGTGTGGAGATTCCGGCATGGCAGATTGGTTTTGAGGATGGAGAACGTGTGGAACGTATTATGAAGACGGACGAAAAGGGATATAATGTAGGCGCAGTGGTGTATGAGATTAAAGATGGTATTTTAAAAGCAGATTTAGCTCCTTATGGAGCTGCTATATTCACAAATGCATGGAATTTGTGATGTAAAAATACTTGCCTTTTCCTAGGGGGTGTGTTATAATCCATGAAGTCAGATATGACTGATATGGATGGTTTCCCGAGTGGCCAAAGGGGACAGACTGTAAATCTGCTGCGATTCGCTTCGGTGGTTCGAATCCACCACCATCCAGTTAAAGAAAGAAATCAAAGAAAAAGCGTGAGGTGATTGAAACCTCACGCTTTTCTTTTTAACTGCTAGATCGGGGCAGACTGAAAATAAATTCTGTACCGACACCCTGAGTACTGATCACATCAATATTTTCACCATGTGCCTGTATGATTTCTTTTACGATAGAAAGTCCAAGTCCAGTTCCTTTTTTGTCTTTTCCACGAGATAGATCTGTTTTATAAAAGCGTTCCCAGATTTTTTTGATGCTGTCTTTTGGAATACCGATTCCAGTATCTTTGATAGATACAAACACTTTTTCATGCCGCACAGAGGTCTGTATGTAGATCACAGAATCTGAATGGCTGAATTTAATAGCATTGTCGATCAGGTTATAGAGAACCTGCTGTATCTTACCAAAATCTGCATATACCATTTCTACAGATTCTAAAAAGGTCAGTTCAAATACAATGTTTTTGGTTGAACAAGTACCCTCAAAGGAAGCAGCAGTATCCTTGATAACCCGATTGATATCAAAATCTGTGCGTGTTAAGAATCCCTTTTGGTCTAAGGAATTTAATGATAAAAGCCCCTCTGTCAGTTTGGTCAGTCGTTCCGTTTCACTGATAACGATATGCAGATATTTGTCCTGAAGTTCAGTCGGAATCGTTCCATCTATGATCGCTTCCAGATATCCTTTGATAGAGGTGAGCGGAGAGCGGAAATCATGGGATACATTGGCAATAAAATTGCGTTGATATTCTTCCATCTGGTTCAGTTCACTGGACATATAATCCAGTGTAGCTGCAAGATAGCTCATCTCATCGTCAGTGTTTAAATGTAAATGATATGTTAAATTGCCGGCAGCATATTCTTTTACAGCTTTGGTAATAGCTTTTAAAGGACGATATACAGTCTTGTTAAATACCAATAAGATGACCAAAGACAGTCCAAAAATAATGGCTGATGTCAGATATACGATATTTAAGATATCGTTCCTGTTTGCCTGAACAACACTGATAGGCAGGTGCATGATCACGTAACCATAGGTTTGGAAATTTCCTGTGATAGGTGCAGATACACTTAATACATCATAAGGAAAGAGACCAAAATAATCTCCTGTCATGTAGACATGATTTCCAGTAGCAGTGGGATCAAAATTCTTTATAGTATCCCCTGCTTTATCAGAACTGCTGTCTACAATGATGTTTCCATCCCGATCTACGATCCAGATCTCAGTCTGTAAAAAAGTTGCAACAGCCTGAAGCTGTGGGTACGCAGTTTGGAGATCCTGTGCTTTCCCCCGATATTGTGTACTGTAAGTGTTGGCAATCAGAGTGGCCTCATCGTATAGAATACCTGCTTTTTCTTCCTTGAGATATTGGGAAGTAAAATGTGAAGATAATGTAGCGATCGTGACAAAGCCCAAAAGACCAAAGATCAGATAGCCAAGGATAAATTGGAGTAAAGTGAGTGCATATTTATTTTTTCACCTCAAATTTGTATCCAATTCCCCAAACAGTGGTTAATGCCCAATTCTCATGGTCTTTGATCTTTTCACGCAGGCGTTTGATATGTACATCTACAGTTCTGGTATCTCCAATATATTCATATCCCCAAATGTGATCCAGAAGCTGTTCTCTGGTAAACACCTGATTGGGTGAGGAAGTCAGAAAGTAGAGGAGTTCCAATTCCTTTGGAGGCATTTCAACAGAGTGACCTTTATAAATGACAGAGTAGTTTGTCAGATTTACAATAAGATCTGGATATTCTACAAAATTCCCCTGTTGTTTTGGTATGGAAAGATTTTGACCATTTTGAGAAGATGTAGTCTGGTAACGACGGAGGACAGCTTTTACACGGGCAACTAATTCTTTGGAATCGAATGGCTTGATCATGTAGTCGTCAGCTCCAAGTTCCAATCCCAGTACTTTGTCAAAAACTTCTCCCTTAGCAGAGAGCATGATGATAGGAACTTGAGATGTCATTCGGATTTCTCGGCAGACTTGATAGCCATCAATTCCGGGAAGCATAAGATCCAGTAAAATAAGGTTTGGTGAGAAGGAAGAAAACGCACGGAGCGCTTCCTCCCCATCATATACAATTTTGGTTTCATAACATTCTTTATTGAGATAGAGTGAGATAAGTTCGGCGATATTGGCATCGTCATCAACAATTAAAATGCGTTGTTTTTCTGCCATGTTATTATGAAAATCCTTTCTTGATATTTTTGAAGATACTCTGATGATCAAATGTTGGACAACACTATTATATTACGTTTTACTACATAAATAGATGATTATAGTGGGTATCGTGTATGGGGTGTAACATATTTTATATCCTAAATTTATATATTAAAAATAATAGATATAAATATATCAGAGTATTCTTTTATTTAAATATAACGATGGTAACACCAGAGTCACCTTCTCCAAATTCCCCTAAATGGAATTCTTTTACATATTTTAATGTTTTCAGGTGTCTATGGATTCCTGCTTTTAATGCACCAGTGCCACGACCGTGGATCACACGTACCTGTGGTAAATGAGCAAGATATGCATCATCCAGATATTTGTCCATTACCGGAATTGCCTCATCGACCATATAGCCGATCAGATTGATCTCAGGTGAAATAGATGTGGATTTGGACATACGGATTTTACCAGAATTTCCACGATTCTGCGCACTTTTAGTGCCAAATCCTTTTTCAATGCTAGGACCGGTAATAGATTGTTCATCCAGAATTTCCAGATCACGGACATTGACTTGAGAGCGGAGAATTCCCATCTGTACATAAAGATCACCATTGGCATTTGGTAAGCTGCTTACCGTTCCCTTTAGATTCATGGAAACAACAAAGACCCCATCACCAATATGCAGTGATTTGGCAGAAATTGCTTTATGAGGTTTTACGGCTTTAGGTTTGGTGAGGTGTTTTTCTACTTTATCTAATTTAGTACGAAGACGGGTACGTTCTGCTTCCATTTCTTTGGCATTGTTGATGCCGCCCTGAGCAAGTTTATTGATATTGCGCAGAGTCTGGTCAGCAGTTTCTTTTGCTTCACGCAGAATACGCTGTGCCTGTTCGTTCGCATTCTGGAGCATTTTTTCTTTTTTATCGTCAAATCGTTCTTCTTTTTGCTGAATTCTCTTTTTGAGGTTTGCAATTTCGGTTTTGTAGTTCTGGATCTCTTCTCGTTCTCTTTCGATTGTGACACGGCTGTGTTCAAGATTCGCAAGAAGGTCTTCAAATGTTTCATCTTGTGTTTCAAGCTGAGATTTTGCATCTTCAATGATATAGTCTGGAAGACCTAATTTTTTGGAGATAGCAAAGGCATTACTTTTTCCAGGAATACCAATGAGAAGACGATATGTCGGCTGAAGTGTCTCCACATTGAATTCACAGCAGGCATTTTCAACACCTTCTGCAGTCAAAGCAAACACTTTAAGTTCACTATAGTGTGTAGTTGCCATAGTACGACATTTCATATTGTGAAGGAAAGTCAGAATAGCAATGGCAAGTGCAGCACCCTCTGTAGGGTCAGTTCCGGCACAAAGTTCATCAAACAGACAGAGAGAGTGGCTGTCTGCCTGATTTAAAATAGAGACAATATTGGTCATATGTGCAGAAAATGTACTTAAACTTTGCTCAATGCTCTGTTCATCACCGATATCTGCAAATACTTCATCAAAAACAGTGAGTTCTGATCCTTGGAATGCTGGAATATGAAGACCTGCCTGTCCCATCAAAGTAAATAATCCAGTTGTCTTTAATGATACCGTTTTACCACCTGTGTTAGGACCTGTCACGATCAAAAGATCAAAATTTTTTCCCAAATATATTTCAATGGGAACTACCTTTGACGGATCCAGAAGAGGATGACGTGCGTCCTTGATATGCAGATAGCCGTTTGTATTAAATTTTGGTTCACTGCAATTGTAATGGCGTGAGAGAGCACTTTTAGCAAAAATAAAATCCAGTTGTGCCAGAATTTGCTGATTTAGGCGTATCGTTTCTGTATAAGGAGCAAGTTCATTGCTTAAAGAAGCCAGAACTGCCTCAATTTCTTTTTGTTCCTGAATTTCCAGTTCACGCAATTCATTGTTGAGTTTTATAATTGCCATAGGTTCTATAAATAAGGTAGAACCTGTAGCAGACTGGTCATGCACCATACCGGAAAATTGGGATTTGTATTCGGATTTGACCGGAAGACAATATCGTCCGTCACGCATGGTGATCACAGCATCCTGTAGATAAGAACGACTGGAATTTAAGATACTGTTTAATTGTGTGTGGATTCTGTCCTGTGTGCTTTTCATGGAGCGGCGGACACGGTGTAATCCGGCACTGGCATCATCACTGACTTCGTCTTCAGAAATAATACAGCGTTTGATCTCTGTGTTGATTGAAGTAAGTGGATCTAAGGTACGGAACATTTCATCCAGAGAATCGTTAGCTAATTCATCTTCCTCATGTCTTCCATAAAGACGGGCACGGGAGGAAACTGTCAGTAGAGAACTGATAGAAAGAATTTCGATGATTCCAAGGGAACTGCCGATTTCCAGTCTTTTTAGGGATGCAGTGACATCACGCAGTCCGGAAAAAGAAATATTTCCTTTCATACGAACACGGGATAGGGCATCAGTAGTCTCCTTTTGCCACTGGCGGACCTCCTCAATATCAGAGGAAGGTGTAAGTGCAAGACATAATTCCTTTCCAAGAGGAGAAGATGCATATTCAGCCAGCTGTAGGATAATTTTATTATATTCTAATGTTTTTAGAGCTTTTTGATTCATAAATAAAGTCCTTTCTATTTACTTTGGTCTTTATGTTGGGCTTTTTATTTTTAAGCATTTTTGATGCTTACATTATTATATACCAAATCGCAGATTTATGAAATGTTATTTTCGATGTAGTTCTTTATGGAAACGTGATTTTTGTTGCAAAGGGATAGGAAGATAAGTATAATAAAGCATAGCAGTATTCAAATATTTTGTTGCAATGAGTTGGGGGATTCTTTCAAAAGATGAGAATATAGGAGGAGGGCAATGCCAGAGGCAGATAAAAAGAAAAAGCAATTTATGCAGGAGAAAATTATTGGCCGGCAGAAAACCCGAAAAAGTATCATAAAAAGGGCGGGGATTTTTGTGGTGACAGCTGTTCTGTTTGGGGTTATCGTAACGGCGACTTTTGTTTGTTTGCGTCCATGGATGGAAAGTAAATTAGGGAAAGGACCTAAAAAAGAGACTGCCCAAGTGACGATTCCAAAAGATGAACCAGAAATAGAATCAGATATAGAACCAGAAATAGAACCGGAGACAATGGAAGTGGAAACCTCTGTGCCAGAAGAGACAACAGAAATTGAAACAACAACAGAGATGATGCTGGAGGATAAGATACAAGAAGTATTGGTGGGATATGAATTTACGATGGATGACCTTCAAAATATTTACAGTGGGCTGAGAAAAGTGGTAATGCAGGCAGATAAAGGAATTGTCAAGATCCGTTCTGTGAGTCAGGATGTAGATTGGTTTGATAACTTGATTGAAAAAGAAGGACAATTTTCGGGTGCTTTGATTGCTAAAACGGAAGATGAACTGATTTTTATGACTCCATTACAGGCAACGCAAGGGGCTGATACACTGGAGATCTTTTTGCCAAATGGAACTGTGGTGAATGGTCATGTAAAACAAAGGGACGGGCAGACAGGGATAGCTATTCTTAGTGCAAATGTCCATGAAATAGAAGAAACTGACTTGGCAAATCTAGTACCAATCCCATTGGGAAATTCTTGGAGTGTTGGACAGGGAGATCTGGTGATTGCTGTGGGAAGTCCTGTTGGAAGAGTCCATTCCAGTATGCTTGGAGCTGTCACTTATATGGAAAAAAATGTGAGAGTGACAGATGGTATGACAAGGATATTGTATACAGATATGGAATGCATCAGTGATAAGGGGACTTTTTTACTAGATAAAAAAGGACAGCTGATTGGGTGGATTACAGAACATCCAGATGTTGAAAACGATGAAAATACAGAAATAAAGTATTCCGTTGCATATGGGATTTCAGATTATAAAAGTATTTTGGAGAAATTGACCAATGGTATTCCTGTGCCATATCTGGGGATTCTAGGTCAGGAAGTGACAGAGGATATGATCACGGGAGGTATGCCTGCTGGCGTATATGTGGTACAATGTCAGAATGACAGTCCAGCATATACTGTGGGAATCCAAAATGGTGATATTATTACGGAATTGAATGGAAATCAGGTTCAGACGATGAAAGAATATCAGCTTCAAATGGAGAGTTTTCAGAGTGGGCAGAATATTGTTGTAAAAGTAATGAGAAATGGAAGAGATGAATATAAAGAGATTGTGTTTAATGTGACCTTGGGAAATCGTTGATATGTAATGTGTATTGAAGTCTTGCATAAAATGGCAGGGGACATATCATAGAGATTCTATAATAGAGTGCAAAGGATGTCTCATAGAGGTTTTATAATAGATTGCTAAAGGATGTATTATAGAGGTTTTATAATAGATTGTAAATGACATATCATAGAAGTTCTATTAATAGATTGCCAAAGGATATATCATAGAGGTTTTATAAAAAGGTGAAAGAAAAGATAAAATAAGATGGAGATAGGAGAATAGGCAGTTATGAAGTATATTGCAATGTTTCAGGAAGGTATTCATGTATCGGATGTGTATCTTTGTAAACAAAAACAGATTTTATTGACAAAGAATGGGAAGGAATATGGTTCTTTAATTCTCAGGGATAAGACCGGAACAGTGGATGCAAAAATCTGGGATTTGAGTTCTCCTGGAGTAGGTGATTTTGATGCTATGGATTATGTCTATATTGAGGCAGATGTAGTGGCATTTCAAGGTGCAAAGCAATTAAATGTAAGACGGATCCGTAAAGCCGATGAGGGGGAATATATACAGTCTGATTATCTTCCAATGTCTGAAAAAAGCATTGATGCAATGTACAAGGAACTGACAGGACTGATTCATTCAATGAAGAATCCGTATCTGAAAAAGCTGGTTTCTTCCTTTTTCTTAGAAGATAAACAGTTTATCCAAGATTTTTGTTTCCATTCTGCTGCTAAAACAGTGCATCATGGATTTGTTGGCGGATTATTGGAACATACTTTGGGAGTAGCAAAGTTGTGTGACTATTTTGCTGCAAATTATAAGGAAATCAATCGTGATCTGTTGCTCAGTGCTGCATTTTTTCATGATATGGGTAAGATGAAAGAATTATCCCGTTTCCCAGAAAATGATTATACAGATGATGGACAGTTGTTAGGGCACATTATGATCGGTACGGAAATAGTTGGAAACAGAATTCGGGAGATTCCAGGTTTTCCAGATAAGCTGGCATCTGAATTGAAACATTGTATTTTAGCACATCATGGAGAGATGGAGTATGGTTCTCCGAAAAAACCAGCCCTTATTGAGGCAATGGCTCTTTACTTTTCAGACAATGCAGATGCGAAATTGGAGACTATGATAGAAATTTTGAGAGGTTCTGGAGATAATGCTGGCTGGCTGGGATTTAATCGTTTATTAGATACAAATGTTAGAAGAAGTACAGAATTCTAAGACCTACTCTATTTAAATGGTAAGAAAGGTAAGATATGTAAGAAGAGTAGGTTCAGAATACCAAGAGTAGATTCAGAATACATAAAGGATAGATATAAGGATTTTTAATATGAAAAAGAATGATACATTTGTTGTGATGATTACAGATATGAGTGAGGATGGTGCTGGAATTGGGAAACTGGATGGTTATATCTGGTTTATCAAGGATACTGTCATTGGTGATGAGGTTGAAGCTGGTGTTATGAAGATGAAAAAGACATATGGTTTTGCAAGATTGATCCGTGTGATCAAACCTTCACCAGCAAGAGTAGAACCTATGTGTCCGGTTGCCAGACAGTGTGGTGGATGTCAGTTACAGGCGATGGACTATGAAAAACAGCTTCAATTTAAAGAAAATAAGATCATAAATGCACTTTCCAGAATAGGAGAAGTGAAAAATGTTGAATTAGAACCTATTTTGGGTATGGAATCGCCATGGCATTATCGAAATAAAGCACAGTTTCCGATTGGATTGGATAAAGAAGGTAATGTGACAGCGGGATTTTATGCAAAACATTCTCATTCTATCGTTCCTCACAAAGATTGTTTACTTGGTGTGGAAGAAAATCAGAATATTTTAAATGTAGTTCTTGATTATATGAGGGAAAATCAGATCCGTCCATATGATGAAGAAACTCATACGGGGTTGGTTCGCCATGTTTTGATACGAAAAGGTTTTAGGACAGGTGAAATCATGGTCTGTATTGTGATCAATGGGAAAAAACTTCCTGTTTCACAGAAATTGGTAGATAAACTTCTTGAGATCTCAAGAATGACAAGTATCTCATTTTGTGTGAATCAGGAAAAGACGAATGTGATCATGGGGCAGGAAATAAAACATTTGTATGGACCGGGTTATATTACAGATTTTATTGGGGATATCAAATATTGTATTTCTCCACTGTCGTTTTATCAAGTCAATCCAGTACAGACAGAAAAACTATATAAAACAGCCTTGGAATATGCTGGATTAACAGGAGAAGAGACGGTTTGGGATCTGTATTGTGGTATTGGAACGATTTCTTTGTTTCTTGCCCAAAAAGCTAAGAAGGTATATGGCGTTGAGATCATTCCTCAGGCAATTGATGATGCAAGAGAGAATGCACGGAAAAATGGTTTGGAAAATACAGAATTTTTTGTCGGCAAGGCAGAGGAAGTTTTACCTGAACAGTATGAGAAAAATCATATTTATGCAGATGTGATTGTTGTAGATCCTCCACGCAAGGGATGCGATGAAAAATGTCTGGAAACTATGGTAAGGATGAACCCTAAATCTATTGTATATGTAAGCTGTAATCCGGCTACTTTAGGAAGAGATGTAAAGTATCTTAGGGAGAATGGATATGAGGTGGTTCGTGCAAGAGGATGCGATATGTTCCCTTGGACAACACATGTGGAGACGGTATGTTTACTGCATCGGGTGAAATAGAAGAATGATAAGGTTTCAGTTTATATTGTAGAAAAAGTATTGATAGGATGGAATAAAGGTGGCATAATAAAAATATAAAAAATATATTGTGTAAACATAAAAAGAGCTTTCGTTCTTGGTGTGATCGCTTTCGTGATGATATCAATTTAATCTATTTTAGTCGGGGTATTGTTAGGGTAAGTCGGTCATGCATTATTGCATGATCTTTTTTTGTTTATCAGCAGAAAGGAAAAACTATGAGGAAAAGAATCGTAATACTATTGGCAGCAACAACCAAAGGTGGAAAGACAACCATCGCGATGTCATTATGTCATTCTGATTACAGAAGAAGGATGGTGGCGTTGAGCAATTGTAGAACCGAGGTAACTGTGGATTGGATTTATGACCCAAAAGTAACAGATATTAAATTGAAAGATGTTTTTTTAAATTATGGGACAGTCTTTGGTGTAGATTCAAAAGAGCGCATAAACTGCGAAAAGTTTTCAAAAGTTCTAGATAGCAAGGAAGGAAAATATTTGCGTGATATTTTTGGACTTGAGAAACAAGAAAATTTAAACAATGTCGAGCTGGAAAAATACGTGTTGGACACAATTTCAAGTTATGTAAATAGTTGTGATGATGATAAACTTGCAAATATAATTAAGGATAAAAAAAGCAACCAATTCTTGCGTAGAATTGAAGTGTTGCTCCCGCCGGTTGAGGAATTCGTTCAATATTTTAAAAATAAAGAAGTTTCTTTGGTTTTGCGTGATACGAGAGGCTTTTTGGACATTGATGCAAAAGAAGCAACTAGTTTACAGTTAAAAACAATGCAGGAACTAGGAATTGATGGGATTGATGCTGTCTTATTATTGGGTTCAAACGCACCGTTTCCCGACATTCATTCGTGGTATAAAAATGCATATCGAAGTGCTTTTGAGTCGGTTCCAATATTTGTCATGGTACGATCTGAACTTCCGTCCGTACTGTATAAGTTAAAATACAAGAAAGATGTAACAGTGGAGAATGTCCAAAACCTTCTAATGGAAGCTAAAAAGTGCGAGGGGGGCTTTGACGAATTGCCTATCGCATTCTCATATTGCTACGAGCTATTGAAAATGTTCGAATTGGGTAAAATGGATGGAGTCAATTTTAGATACAATTATAAAGTTTACGAGAATGAGGATCTTCGGTACATATACCCGAACTCATCTACTCTAGCGCAAAGTAGTGACAATCCGAATTACGATTGCGATGATTATCGCTTATATGAGACCATTATCTTTGAGAATTTCAGGGATATTTTAGATAAAATAATCGAACATAGCAATTTTGTGGAGGCAATTTATGGTCAAATCCAACTGGACTTTATCGACACTCTCCAGAGCAATGTAAATGTAGAAATGTATCCAAATTTTAATAACTATGACAGGAATGATGTGTGTGAGAATATTTTGAGCGGAAGTATATTGGGACCAAGGGATGGGATTGTTACCGTTGAGCACGGCGATGTAAAATATCTCGGAGCGGTGACAATGGGAGTATCTGCAAGGGCATGGTTAAAAAAGAACGTGTATGAATACACATATGCAGGTTCTTTAAAAAATCCAGATGGCACAGATATGATTTCTAAAATGTCAAAAGATTGCCAAGATAATCTTGTGAGAATGACCTTATTTAATATTATTGAGAAGAAGACAGATTACAATGCGTATTTTCGCGGGTATTACTTTATGAATCGATACCTGATTAAAGAAGCCATTTTGAATGTCAGAAACAAAAAGATGTCAGGCGATGCCTTAAACAATGCATCAAAGGAAATTGCAAAAATTGTTTTCTCAAACTAAGTAGGAAACCTAAAGCTATTGTCAAATGGAATTTGTGTAACACTCAAGAGTATTCGCAATCGGACAGAAGGATTGTTTGACGTGAGATAGTTTATTCATAACGATATAAAGATTTAATGAATTGTGATTTCTGAAAAAAGGTTTTCTGCTTTTTTGTTATGGTTTTGTCCTAACACTTACAATGCCGCTCGTAGACTTTTTTCTACGAGCGACATTGGTATATAGAATAACATTCGTATAAAACATCAAAGCAATCCATGTTCGAAGCTCAAAAGTAAGTATCATTTTTTAGCTTTGAGTATCAGGTTCATTTCTGATGGGGTATTTTATCCAATGTGTCGTAAAACCCCCTGCTTTAGCTGTGGGGAGTGTCAATTACACTTCCATTCAAAACAATTAAGTCAACAACTAACAGTATAGGGAAAATAGTGGCAACAAGCAGCCCTATTTTTAGATTACCGCCAGCCGTTTCAGACAGGCTTCCTACCATAGCCGGACTTACAGTAGCACCCAAGTCACCTGCTAAAGCTAAAAATGCAAACATAGCAGTGCCACCTTTAGGACACTTCTGCGAAGAAAGATTGAGCGTACCACATAATACTGACTGCCGTACCACAAAGTGCACATCCGGTCAAACCAAGGAATGGTAAGGGTGAAAGAGATGCCAGTAAATAACATACTGTACACATCATGCCACACAATAGCATTGTCTTTGTCAGGTCAAGTTTTTCACTCATTTTGCCGTACAGTATACGGGATATATCCATAAAAACAGCAAACAGACAAGGACCTGCCAGATCACCAATAGTTTTGGAAACACCAAGAGCTGATTCTGTAAATGCAGATGCTCATTGTGCCATTGCTGCTTCGGATGCACCAGCACAAATCATAAGTAAGATCATCAGCCAGAATAGTGGTAAACTCAGTAGCTTTCGAATTGACAAACTCTCACCATTTTCTAGCAGACGCTCAATAGGGCAGGTCATAAAATTGAAGGTATTTACCAACGGTATCAGTGCCCAGATCAGTGTGAGTATTTTCCAGTTCTTTACGCCAAACACAGCAAAAAAGAGTGTTGAACCTAAAATTACACCAACCGCACCCCAGCAGTAAAAGGAGTGCAATAAACTCATCATACCGTCTTTGTTTTCAAAAGGGCAGGCTTCCACAATCGGACTTACCAGAACTTCAACAAGACCGTTGCCTATAGCATAAAATACGACTGAAATCAAAATCCCTATAAAGGGTACAGGAAGAATTTCTGGGAGGAAGCCATTAATACAAGCCCTACTGTCGAAATCATCTGCGATATCACTACACAGATGCGGTAACCGATTTTGTCAGCAAATTTGGTAGCTGCAAAGTCAATCAATAATTGTGTCAGATAAAACACGAACGGGATCAGTGTGATCTTTTCAATGGAAATTCCATAGATATCCCTGAATGTTAAAAACAGGAGTGGTACAAAGTTGGCAGAAATTGCCTGTGTAATAAATCCAAGATAACAGGCAATCTGCGTTTTTTAATAATTCTTTTGTTTTGTCATGTTTGACTCCTTTGGATATAATATAGCATTTGCAGAATATTATATCACCATATATGAGCAAAACAGCAAATATAGAAACATCGAATTTAAGCACTATTTACCCAAAATTCTATCTTTGCTGGGCGTATATCCATACATCTTTCGAAATTGGTGGCTGAAATAATCGACAGAATGAAAGCCACAGTTGTATATATATATTTCCGAAAAAATCAACGATATGTTGAATAAAAAATAATAGGATGAATAACAGAATGAATACGAGAATGAATAAGAGAAAAATGCAAGAATCGTGTTAAAACATACTTTCAAAAAGAGAAAATAGCAATAGGGAATAAGAAAGATTTTTTGTCCAGTAGATTTTTGGGATATGCATATAAATTCCTTGGATTTTTATCATCCAACGGTAAAACTTGAAAGCCCCATTTTTTCATTATAAAATAAAAACAGAGATTAAAAATAAAAACGGACATCAATGAGAAAAAGGGGAGGACAGGATATGGCAGAAAGAATGTTAGTGACACAGGCATTGGATGAAAGAGATCTGCTTGCTAAAAAGATCAGAGATAAGATTTCTGGGGCTTCTTTTACTGATGTTAAGAAACACAATGAACAAAAAGTATGGGAGCAAAAGATTCTAGAAAAAGATTTTAATCAGGAAGCAGAATGTGCATATCAGCAGATCATGGATTTGATCAAGAGGTTTCACAAGATCGAGGCAGCAATTGTTGCTTCTAATGCGAAAACTGTCATCCATACTTCTTTTGGTGATTATACGGTTGCAGGCGCAATCGCTCTCAGAGGAAGAATGCTTGATTCTAAGAAGCTGGAAAACCAAGCTAGTACATTGAAAGGAAAAATATCAGAATCTGGGAAAGATGAGAATGAGCTGGACTTTGAACGGATCCTTTACAGAAAGATGAAAAGGGAGTTAGATGAACGCTTGCTCACAGTGAGTATGAAAAACAATCAGTTGGAGTCAACAGCAGAAAATATGCGTTTAAGTATCTTGGGAAAGGATTCCAGAGTAAAAGAGGATAAACCTTTGGAAGTAGTCAATGCCTATATCAAAGAAAACACATCTGAGCTTGTAGACCCACTGGATGTGAGAAAGAAAGTAGCAGAATTGCAGGAAAAAAGAGAAAAACTGATTTCTGAATTGGATACACAGATCAAGGTATCAAATGCTACAACATTGATAGAAATTTAAACAGTATGCCTGCATCACGAAAACTCCAAACCCGGTTTCCCCTGACAGTGGGGTTATGCTGTCACATTGAGAATGGAGATCCCGAATAGCTCAACTGGGTAGAGCATATGACTCTTAATCATATGGTTGGAAGTTCAAATCTTCTTTTGGGAACCTAGTATAAAACTAGGGAGAATGTGATGTATTTTTGATTTTTTGTTATCTGTGAAAAGTAAACGATAAACTGTTTTCTTCAATAAACTGTATTTTGTGACCGATAACTGTTTTTGTAGGCATATTTTGATATGCTGAAATCCATGAAAAAGGTTTCGTGTTAAACCGGTTGGCGGGGAGTTTATCCACATGGCTGTGATGCAGGCAATTTTAAAGATACTAAATAGAAACTGGAAGCAGAAGAGGAATATCAGACTATAGCTGACATATTCTACATATGAAGCAGCTGGGAAATATTCCTCTTTTTGGATATGAACAGTGACAGAGGATGGAAAGTTCCAAAATATATGAGAGAGCTCTATTTATTGGTGAAATCTATCTATGGGTGAACTCTGGGTCATGCTGTTATTGTAATATTAGAAAGACGGAAGAATAATTTGCCTAACGCATATTCCTGAAGATCTAAATACTCTTTTTGAGATACTTTTCCTCCAAAATTTAAAATCTCCATATCGCCACTTTTTCCTTTGATAAAGATATTGGAAGAAGTAAAACCATTTTTAAAATAAAATTTTCTTCTGGAAAATCTCTGTTCAGAATTTTCGGCATGTTCATCTAAGCGTTCGATCAAAAGAACGATTTTTTTGTCTGAGAAATGTCTGCATATCTCTTGGAGCATACGGCTTCCCGTTCCACGGCTGCGTATTGCGCCAGATACAGCCAGATAATCCACCATGACCATGTTCTGATAAGGGATCACCATGATAAATCCCATCAAGGTATCATTTTCTGAAGCAGTAAATATCTGACCTTTTCCACGTTTTACAGAGTGACGAAGGGAAAAAAACGGTTTGCGTTCACGTTTTGGAAATGCCTCCAGATAAATTTTTTTAATTTCAGCCCACTGGTCTTTGTTTACCATTATAAATTCCATTTTATTCTTCCTTTCCACGACACAATCAATATAATTATAAAAAGATACAAGGTTACATTATACATTCATTTACATAGTATTGTTTTTCTGTTCTGTCAGATATCATATACTGTACAGTAACTGTATAGTCAAGAGCTTTTTGTAATAAATTATGATTGTTGTCATCTTACCTAAAGTGTACTCCCACTTCTTTAGGCATGGGATGGATACACTATTAATGTGATAGAAAAGAAAATGGAAGACTTGAAAAAATATATAACAGTCTAAGAAGATACGTTGTTGCGGTATTCTCTGGGGGTCATGCCAGTGACATTGTGAAAGCAGCGGTTAAAGGTGCGTAAATTATTAAATCCGCATGTAAATGCAATCTCACTGATGAGCAGATCTTTATTTTTTAAAAGATAACAGGCATAGCAGATCCTGTGCTCCTGAAGGAACTCTGGCAAAGACATGTGTAAGGACTGGTTGATGTAACGTGAGAGGTATGTGCGGTTGTATCCAAGTTCTTCAGCCAGATTCTGAAGTGTTATATTTTCCAGATAATGTTCCTGAATATAGAGAAGAATCTGGTGGAGCAGATCAGAGTGGACAGTATGGGATGGTTTTTCAATGAGGGAGGTTTGTTCCAAGAGCCGGTCTGCTAAAAAGTAGAGGCAGGATTTGCTGGCAAATATCCGTGAATTATCATAGAATACAGCAGACTTAATTTGCGACAGTTCTTTTTCAGAAATCCGAAATACAGGGGATTTTAAAGATTTATGAGAAGTCTGTCTGTAAAATTCTCCGATATAATCAGGAGAAAATAAGGTTACATCACAGATGGAAGATCCCATGTCTGTATAAGAATGGATCTCATAAGGAAGGATCAGGATCATATCTCCACTGTTTAGTTCAAAATTTCTTCCGTCCACATTTGCGATCAATTTCCCTTCATGTAAACACAAAAGTTCATAACTTCTATGCAGGTGTGCAAAAATGCTAAAATGGTTAAAATGATAAAAAACCATATATTTTTCTTTTCCAAAATGAAAATCTTCATATACGATCATAAAAAACTCCTTCCAAAACAGAATACAGTGATTTTATATGACATTGTCAGAAAGCCCATTGCCTTTAGGTGATGGGGTCACAGTATCTTGCTGCAGTATATATCTTTCGCATATATCTCCATAGAACAGATAAAAAAGTAAATATTTGTCTAATATTATATAAAGAATAGCTGGAACTGCCAAGTGGACTTTTGTAAAATGAAAGTAAACGATAGTCTTGTAAAAAGAGGATATATGAGTCAGAGAAAGGAAGGAATATCATGCAGTTTTTTAGGGAATGTGATGGGGCGCTTGTATTTAAGAGAAGAAGAGAATTGGTTGAGATCCGTCCATGGGGAGAGGGATTGCGTGTACGTGCGACAGAAAATAAAAAATTTACAGAAAAGAACTGGGCGCTCAGCATTGCAGCAGATGCAAGGGGAGAGATCAGTATTGGAGAACACGAAGCATCTATTTCAAATGGAAAGATTAAAGCGGTGATGACCGAATATGGGAAGTTGCGTTTTTATAATCAAAAAGAGGAATTGTTGTTAGGGGAATATTACCGTTCATGGGAGTTTGGAACAGAGGAATGGAGGGATTTGGATCAGATCACACAGGCAAGGATCGCTGCCAGAGAATATAAAAATGTAGATGGGGATAATTATGAGATACATCAGCATTTTGAGGCAGATGATCGGGAAAAACTCTTTGGGATGGGACAGTATCAGCAGCCATATTTGAATCTGAAGGGATGTACCTTGGATATGGAGCCTAAAAATACGCAGGCAAGCGTACCTTTTATGGTATCCAGTAAAGGGTATGGACTGCTGTGGAATAACCCAGCGATTGGACAGGCTGTTTTGGGTGTGAATAGGACAGATTTCATGGTAAGGTCATCCAAACAGATTGATTATTGGGTGATTGCAGGAGATACACCAGCAGAAATCGTGGAAAAATATACAGATGTGACGGGAAAAGTGCCTATGATGCCTGATTATGCGATGGGATTTTGGCAGTGCAAATTGCGTTACCAGACACAGGAAGAACTGATGCATGTTGCCAGAGAGTATCATAAACGTCAAATCCCTCTCAGTGTGATAGTGTTAGATTTTTTCCATTGGCCAAATCAGGGAGACTGGACATTTGATACAACCTATTTTCCAGATCCTGAGGGAATGATTCGTGAGTTGGAAGAGATGAGAATAAAGCTCATGGTATCAATATGACCAACAGTAGACCGCAAATCTGTCAATTATAAGGAGATGAAAGAACGGGATCTTTTGGTTCGGACTAACCGTGGAGTACAGATGGCAGCTGTTTTTAAAGGAATGCAGGACTTCACTGACACAACCAATCCTGAAGCGCGTCAGTTTATGTGGCAGGTTGCAAAGAAGAATTATTTTGATAAAGGAGTCAGATTGTTCTGGTTGGATGAGGCAGAACCAGAGTACACAGTTGCAGACTTTGATCTGTACCGTTATTATGACGGAGCTGCTTTGGAATGTGGTAATGAGTATCCCCTTCAATATGCAAGGGCATTTTATGATGGAATGAGAGCAGAGGGAATTGAAAATCCGATCAGCTTAATACGCTGTGCGTGGGCTGGCGCTCAAAAATATGGTGCTTTAGTCTGGTCCGGCGATGTACCTTCTACATTTACATATCTGAGGAATCAGTTTGTGGCAGGACTTCATATGGGTATGGCAGGAATTGCGTGGTGGACTGCCGATATCGGAGGATTTCATGGTGGAAATGTAAACGATCCAGCATTTCATGAACTTTTGATGCGTTGGTTTCAGTATGGTACATTCTGCCCAGTGATGCGTCTTCATGGAGATAGAGATCCACATAAAGCACCTATGACACCAGAAGCGATCAGTGGAGGTGGAATCATGGCATCTGGCGCAGATAATGAGGTGTGGAGTTATACACCAGAGCTAGAAACTATGATGATCTATTATATTCATTTGCGGGAGCGTATGAAGTCTTACATCCGTGAAGCGATGAGAGAGGCACATGAGAAAGGAACTCCTGTTTTAAAACCTTTGTTTTATGATTTTCCAGAAGATACAGCAGCATGGGAGGCAAAGGATGTATGTCTGTTTGGACATGACCTTTTGATCGCTCCAGTCATGGAGTTTGGTGTTAGAAAAAGAACTGTATATTTACCAAAAGGAGCTTTATGGACAGAGTGGGAAAGTGGGAACTCCTATGAAGGAGGTTTGGAGGTGACAGTAGAGGCACCAGTAAATAGAATACCAATCTTTATAAAAAATAATGCAAGAGTTTTTGAAATAGTATAGAAATCTGTAAAATGATGCTGTCAAGTAAAAAAGAAATAGCAGTTGATCGAATGTTCTGTTATAATATTTTTATTATAATATTTTTATTATGGCATTATATTTATTGAAAAGAGTCATATCCAATGCCAAGAATAAGATATTTCAGAGATTGCCGATAGCGTGACTCCCCTGATATAGTATCCCATTTGGTATTTTGGAAAAGGCAGATGCCGAAAAAACAGATTGTTTTGTGTGAAACATAATTATGTCAAAACAGTAGGATGACAAAGAAATTTTCAGATATTCATGGTAAAAGTATTTGTATATCTATGGAGGATGAGACAGCATGATTTTCTATTTTTCAGGAACCGGAAACAGTAAATATGCAGCAGAGATGATCGGAGAGATCCTAGGGGATGAGGTGGTCTCTCTGAGTGAGAGAATCCATGTGCGTGTGAATAAAAAAATAGAAACCAAAAAACCATTGGTATTTGTAACCCCAGTCTATGCATGGAGAATGCCCCGTTTAGTGGAAGAATGGATTCTAAAATCGAAATTTTGTGGAAATACCAAAGCATATTTTGTTCTTACCTGTGGAGATTCCATTGGAAATGCAGGGGCATATTTGAAGAAATTATGCAGTAAGAAAAAATGGCGTTATATGGGGTGTGCGGAGATTTTGATGCCGGAAAATTATATTGCGATGTTTTCTGCCCCATCTAAGCAGGATGCAAAAAGGATTATACTTCAGGCAGGTCCTTGGATACAGAGAACAGCAGAATTGATTTTAAACGGAAAAACATTGGACGAACGAAAAATTGGTCTGAAAGACAGAATTTTGAGCAGTGAAGTGGTAAATGGAGGATTTTATGCCCTTTGTGTTAAGGCAAAATCATTTTATGCAACAGATAACTGTGTGTCATGTGGGTATTGTACGACCGTTTGCCCTTTAAATAATATTCATATGAACGGAAATAAACCAGAATGGGACAATAAATGTACACATTGCATGGCATGTATCTGTAGATGTCCACAAAAAGCAATTGAGTATGGAAAGAAAACAAAAGGAAAAGAGAGATATGTTTGCCCATGATCTGTAAATGGATTATTTTCTGACTATTTTTTTGGAACATTGACAAAAACAAAAAAATACTGTAAAATCCATTCATATTATACCAAAGATGATAAATAACCACAAAAAACAAACGAAGAAGTGTTTTTTGAAGATTTTTTTTGAAAATATGGGGTGTTTCAAACAAAAAGGTATAAGGGGTGCATGGAAAATGGGGTATAAAGAAGCGATTATCAGTTTGATAAAGGCGATAGAAAGCGAAGAAGTCTTGAAGATTATATATGCATTTCTGACAGGATTTTTGAACTAGGAGAATTATTTCTCCTAGTTTTTTCGTTTCAATTATATATAAGACAGTGTGATTATAAGGATTGTAGATTTAGCTCATGTTTTTTTTTGATCAGTTTGTATATGCTTTCAAGAGCTGCCCATTCATTTTCGTCTAATGATGCAAGAATGGATAAATACCGTTTTTTGAAGGTATCTTCTGGGTCTCTTAAAACAGAGCCGATAAAAAAAGCAATGTTTTCCTCTTTTGAGCGCTGTCTGCACATTTCTCCCTGTCCGTTGCGCAGCCATTCTATATTAATATCAAATTTATCACAAATATCCATGATCAGACGTTCGCTTGGAATACAATTTTTATGAAGCATTTTAGAAACATATGCCTGAGTAATATTTAATGTATTGGCAAAATCTGTTTTAGAGATCTGTTTTGTCTTAATAATTTCATAAATACGTTCACCTATTGTTGTTGTCATTTGTTCACCACCCTTTCGTTGAAGACATAGTATCATAATATCCATAAAAAAGCAAGAAAAATTAACTAGGTTAATAAAAGATGTAAAAATATGGGAAAATAATTGAAAAATCAATAAAAAATGAATAGAATAAGAGATCAAATTGTTAATATCGAAATTTGAAAATCTTAGGATTTTGAAAAAATGGGGAGGCAGAAAATGAATATTTTTGATTATTTATGCGAAAATGGATATTATAAAGATGAATATGGAAATGCTTATTTTGCTTGTAACTATTCTTACTCTTTGTTGGAGCGGTTACCAGAAACGGTAGATTTGGGAGATGGTACATATTTTCTTGCAAAAGAGGATTTTGATAAATATGCTATATATGAAATCAAAATTGCAAATTTAGAGGAACAGACTTTAAGATCTCTTACTTATACACGAAGACCCTATTATCGAATGAGGGGGCATTCGGTTACTGAGATACAGGCATTTGAGATTATCCGTCGAACAGACAACTTTTTTGAGTATATATTTGGTATGGGAGAGATTCCAAAAGATAAAACTTTTATCCCTTCCCTCAATTTTAACAATTGGCTTATCATGAAAAACCATTACCCAAAGGGATATGGATGGATTCATGTGGACGGAACAATTGGGTGTAATGCGATTACTGGAAAATATCCAACAATAGAGGAGTTTTGTGAGGAGTGGTTTCTCAATTTACAGGCATTCCCATATCTGAATCTGATGATTGCAGTTACAGATTGGGATGAAAATCCGTGGTCATTGGAGGAGAAGTTTGAGGATGCTGTTTTACTTGGGATTTATGTTCATGACAAATGTATTGAGATTTTAAATAGCCACGATACACTGGTCAAATATCAGGAATATGATGAAAAATATGGACAGAATCCAGAAAGATTTGAATCAGAGTATTATGAGGAAAATAAGATAACTCAGGTAGATGAAACCTATCTGAGAAGGTGCATTGAGGCATACGGATTAAATCCAGATGAGGAACTTAAAAAAGTGTCATCATATGTTTGGAGAGGGAAATGATCATAAGTTTAATCTTATCTAATGTCTCGTCCCGTTTGCGTTAGCTGTGGAAGAATCAAGAAAATAATGGCTTGACTTGTCAGAAAGAAGATGTTATTCTGAGGATATGGTACAAAAGGCAGTAGATAGGTTGGATTTTTTTGATACGGAATTGTTTATCCCTTGTGTACCAGTAATTTAAAGGTATTTTTAATGAAGAAAAAGAGATGAAAAGATGTTGAAATTTTCTTGCAGATAAAGTGAAAATGATGCGATAGTACAAGTTTTTACAGTATTATTGCGCCCTTTGCAGGAAAATGATCCATCTGTGCCGTCTATTATATTGTGATAAGATATCCATTTGAAAGAATGGTGTTTTACCTTATAATATGTGAAGCTGCAAGAAGTGATTTTCTTGTAGCTTTTCTTTGTTTCTTCAAAGAAGTGCTGTTTGAGATTTCTCTGAGAGCAGAAAAAGAAATTGAAGCTTATAAAAACTGGTGCAGAAAAAGAAAAAAGATAAAAAATACAAAAGCAAATACAAAACATATAAATGATATGCTTAGGGTACAAGGATTGTGAGAACTTGACGTGATGGATGATTGAAAAGGAGAAAAAAATATGGCAATGATCAAGATTGAAAACCTTACATTTTCCTATCCTAGCAGTTATGATCCTATCTTTGAAGATGTGAATATTCAGATTGATACAGATTGGAAACTTGGTTTTGTGGGGAGAAACGGAAGAGGAAAAACTACATTGTTAAATCTTCTGCTCGGAAAATATGAATATAGAGGAAAGATAACAAGTTCTGTCCAATTTGATTATTTTCCATATCCAATAGAAGACAAAACCCTGATCACAGAGGAGATTTTATGGAATGTTTGTCCGGATGCACAGGAGTGGCAGATGATACGGGAATTATCTTATCTGGATGTGGAATCAGAAGTATTGTGGAGACCATTTGATACCTTGTCTAATGGCGAACAGACAAAAGTACTTCTTGCTGCCCTGTTTTTAAATGAAGGACATTTCCTGCTGATTGATGAGCCGACAAATCATTTGGATAGGAAAGCAAGAGAGATCGTAGCTTCCTATTTGAAACGAAAAAAAGGTTTTATTTTAGTATCCCATGATCGATATTTTTTGGATGAGTGTGTAGACCATATCTTATCTTTGAATCGCAGTGATATACAGGTACAGAGTGGGAATTTTTCCTCATGGATGCTAAATTTTGAACGTCAGCAGGAGTTTGAACTTGCAAGGAATAAGCAATTAAAATATGAGATTGAACGCTTACAGCAAGGCATAAGAAGAACTTCAAATTGGTCAGATCAGATTGAATCGTCAAAAATTGGAAACAAGGTAGCAGATAGAGGATTCGTTGGGCATAAATCGGCTAAGATGATGAAACGGGCTAAGGTGATCGAGGCAAGGCAGCAGAAAGCGATTCAGGAAAAGACAGGACTTTTGAAAAATCTGGAAACAGCAGAAGAATTACAGATCCGTTCTTTGCCTTATCACAAGGATGTTTTGGTGACTTGTCAGGAATTGCAGATTCAATATGATGAAAAAACAGTATGTCAGCCTCTTTCTTTTACGGTACAGAAAGGAGAGAGAGTGGCATTGGATGGAAAGAATGGAAGTGGGAAGAGCAGCCTGTTAAAACTGATAGTGGGAGAGCCAATAACACACAGAGGTACAATAAGAACAGGCTCAGGACTTGTTATTTCGTATGTTCCACAGGATACCTCTTTTTTAAAAGGAGATTTAACTGACTTTATAAAAGAATATCAATTGGATGAAACTTTATTTAAGGCAATGCTTCGAAAATTGGATTTTGACCGTATACAGTTTGAAAAATGTATGGAGGAATTTTCGGAGGGACAGAAAAAGAAAGTGATGCTTGCAAAAAGCCTGTGTGAGAAAGCTCATCTGTATGTGTGGGATGAACCACTCAATTTCATAGATATTTATTCCAGAATGCAGATTGAAAATTTGATCTGTGAGTTTTGTCCCACAATGATTTTTGTGGAACATGATCATATGTTTCGGGATAGGGCAGCAACACAGGTGATCTCATTGTAAAGTCGACTACTTAGATAAATAGGGTAAGAAAACAGAATAGAGAAGGTATAAAGATGAAAAGAAGAGGGAGGGAAGACCTTGATGTGTTTCCCTTCCTCTTTTGAATGTTTTTATTTAAGTTTTCTCTTTTGATATCAGAGGCGTCTTGCAAGTATCAGTATGATCAGGACGAGAGATTTGATTTTGCTGTCTTGGAAACCGTTGCAGCTGACATGCTTTTATGTTCTTGTGGATCAAATTCAATAATATAAGATTGAAAGGCATTTACTACCATTGTAGATTCATTGAAAGGCGTGATACGCACAGCACGTCCTCCATAATTCAAGTGATTATGTCCATGAACAAAATAAGCAGGTTTATATTTTTCGATTAGATCAATAAAACACGCAAAACCGGTGTGGGGGAGATCCTCTCCATCATGGAACTGAAATGCTGGTGCATGAGTGACCAAGATATCGAAACCTTTGTTGCGGAGCAGAGGAAACCAAAGTTTTTGTATTCTTTTTTTCATTTCTTTTTCTGTATATTGGAAAGGACCAGGCTTATAGCGCATACTTCCTCCCAAACCTAGAATGCGAACTCCTTTGTATTCGTAAATTTGACCATCAATACAAGTGCAGCCACTTGGAGGAGTTCTTTCATAGCGAACATCATGATTGCCATGAACATAGAGAAGGGGGGCTTTTCCCATGGTGACAAGAAAGGAGAGATAATGCGGGGATAGGTCTCCACAGGAGATGATAAGATCAATATCTTTCAGTTTAGATGGTTCATAATAATCCCAGAGAGATTTTGATTCCTCATCTGCAATAACAAGAATCCGCATATTATACCTCCGATTGATTTTTTTCTTTATAAATACCATGGATTTTTACAACCTGTTGTGCCTCATCATTCAAATCTTCAATGGCAGGTATGCTGCCGATCACATTTTCGGCAAGCCAGTCCATGGTGACGATCTGTTCTGGTGTCAGTACATCATCTTCTTTTGTAGTGATAGAGGTACTCTGTGATCGAAGAATACCTGCAAAAGGCTGAAATTCTCCGGAACGGATCGCATTTTTGAGTAGTTCGATCAAACGTCTGGTTCCTTCTGGTATCGTGTGGGAATAGATCAGGTCGATGACATCGGCAGACATTCCCCACCAGTAGTTCAATGCCTGATCGCCATTGGATCGTTCTGTACTGTTCCAAGAACCTTCCATAACACTGCGTAAGATCCGTTCATAATATTTTCCCCAGTGCCATATTGGAGTTGCAAGATGTATATTGGAATCATCTTCTCTCTTGTAGAGTCCAAATTGTCTGGAGGTTTCTACAGGGGTAATCATATCCTGACCAGAAATGAAGGTGATACCATTTTGCTCTAATGCATGATGACTGTCATGGTTTTTTAAGGTAGACCATTCCAGATAGATTTTTACGTTAGGATTGATCATTTGTGCACCAAGTGCAAAAGCGTTGATATTTGCCATCATTCCATAAATAGGATAGTCTGCAATATATCCTATTTTATTAGATTGGGAAATGGAAGCAGCAGCAGCCCCGATCAGGAATTTTGCCTCGTACATACGCCCGTAATAGGTACGGATGGATTTGTATGAGGTGTTTACAGAACAGTTCAGGATCTTGACATCTGGATGAGTAACGGCTGCCTTCAGGCTTGCAGTGATCATTTTTGGTGTAGTTGTGAAGATCAGATTGCAGCCGGAAGCAATGGCAAGATCAATCGCTGACAGAATACTTTCTTCTGTATCCATCTCATCAAAATGAATGGTTGTGACCTGATTTTTAAATACTTCCTCCAAATGCATACGACCAAGTTCATGTCCATATGTCCAACTGGATGTCTCAGCTGTCTTCTCATGAATAAATGCAATCTTGTATTTTTTCTGTGAAGCGGAAGGAAGAATACGATTCCAAATATTGGAGGAAGGAGAACGCTCTGGTTCTGGCTGTTCTACCAATGCGATAGAATTTCCCTGTGAAGCGAGAACAAACTCTTCCCAGATTTTGGAAACTTCATCTGCCATCTGTCTGTCTGAGAGTTCAGATAAATGCTGCAGATCAAAGATGTTTAGATAAACTAAAAATGCATCTCCAGGGGTCAGGGAAAGATGGATTCCGCCTTTTTCACGGAAGATCTTGGAAAAACGGATATAAGCAGAACGCACATTCAAACGCAAATCTTCATCCCATGGAGTGTGTGGATTGGTGTGAAGCACATCAAGTAATTTTTGGAAATTTCCCTCTTTGGAAAAATAGATGTCATTGAGTTTGGTGATTTGGTAAAACTCCATAAATTCATAGTAAAGTCTATTGTCCAAAGTGTCTGTTCTTTTTGGGATGATGCGGATCACATTGGCAGTGATACTGGGTGAATTGACATATTTTAATACACTGACTCTTTTATTGCCTTCCTGAACATAAAATTTATTCATATACTCATAGGCTTTTATAGGATCACGGATTCCCTCTTTTTCCTGTGCGGATAGAAGAGACATCCATTTTCCGGCAAACTCAGATTTATCATCCAGAAGAGGCATAAAATTACTTGCCATAGCAGTCTGCCGTCCAGATGTTTTTGTTCCCACAACAAGAGAAAGTGGGATTTCCAATGTGCCCAGATCGGTCTCCCCAGCAGTCTCGACAACAGAAAGGATGTCATCCAGAGCAGGAAGGTAAGGATATTTTCCGGAAGAAACAGCAAAACGATATTGCTTTTCAGCCAGCTTTTTTGCTTTATTATACTCATCAAATACAAGCATTGAGAATACCTCCTTTTTGCTTTGCAAAATGATTGGTAGTTTTTTGTATCATCTCTATTATTATAAAGAAAAGATAGACATGTTACAAGAGATACTTAGAAAACAATATATCAAATATATTCCAATCTTGTTTTCACAGTGTCACGATGAAAAATCTTATGGAAAAATAGAAAAAAATCAAATTACAGCTTGACAAAAATATTAAAATATAGTAGACTATCGAAGTCGATATGTGGAGGCCCAGATAGCTCAGTTGGTAGAGCAGAGGACTGAAAATCCTCGTGTCGTTGGTTCGATTCCGACTTTGGGCACTGCGCAGGTGTAGTTCAATGGTAGAACACTAGCCTTCCAAGCTAGATACGTGGGTTCGATTCCCATCACCTGCTTTTTTTGACCCCTTTTATTTTTGGAAATGTCATAAAACAGAATTTATAAAATGTCAGAAACAGAATGTTGCTATAAACAATAGCCAGTATATGTTTCTGGCATTTTTTTTGTTGAAGTAAATTATTTTGGCTGGAAAAAACTTGTTTTTTTCGCTATACTGGTTCTATGGAGTGTATGATATGATTTTTGAAGATGCATATAATTTTAAACATATTTGATTGGTATGATATTTGATTTTGGGAAAGGGGGAAAGGTACTTCTCTTACCACCTAAAAGTAGTGGGAGTGTACCTATATCAATATTATGAAAACAGGATATCCTACATTTGTGAAATATGCTTCTGGAGGAGAACCAGCAAGAGATCATGCAGGAAGTCAATTGGAAAAGTTATGTCTGGATTTTATCAGGGAAGATTGTCAGGAATTAAACTATTCTGCATCACAGGAACTGGCAAAAGGAAATATTCCGTTTTGTTATGAACAGGATACAAACCGCTTGTGCTTAGAACGTGCGATCCATCGTTTTATGCAGTCAGGAACAAAAGAGGATGCATTTGATATTTACTATTGTTATTGTGAAATCTTTGCTCCGTTTGGAAGAGGTTATGAGGCGACCAGAATCCTTTTGGAGACGTTATCAGAGCATGAGGGAAACAGCAGCTCTCTCTTGATGTCACATCGTGATCATTATTCTCACTCAGTATATGTATTCCTTCTTGGGATTGCTATTTATAAAGGAAATCAGGAAATCCGTGAGGCATACAACAGACATTTCGGTTTTCAGGAAGACTGTGCTAAGGCATGCTGCCGCTTTTTGAAAGATTGGGGTCTGACCGCTTTGTTCCATGATATCGGTTATCCCTTTGAGATCGCTCACCAACAGGTGAAAACATTTGCTTATCATCTGGCTGGAAAAGAAATCGGAAAAAAAGACACACCAGGAGAGTGTCCACCACCATTTGTTTCTTATGGAAATATGGATCTGTTCACAAAAGTAATTGAAGCGAACAGATATCTGGATCTGAATGATATTTTTGCCAGAGAATTGGAAAAACGTTTTGGAAGAAAACTCAACATTTCTTATGGTCAATTTTATGAAATACTGGAAAAAAGAGCAAGCCATTCTGTGTTATATATGGATCATGCTTTTTTCAGCGCTCTTTTGATATTGAAACGTCTATTGTCTGTCAAAGATGAAAATGGTCAGTATCCACAATTTGATTTTGCTTCAAAAGAACCAGTGAAAGAATTAGATTCTATTATTGCAATTTTACTGCACAATAGTTTATTCCGCTTTGAATTTGGAGTGATTGGTGCATATAAGACAGGAGATCTTTCTAAGCGTATGTCTTTAAAAGATGAGCAGCCACTGAGTTATCTTTTGATGCTCTGTGATGAGTTGCAATGCTGGGATAGAACAGCTTATGGACAGAATACAAGACAGCAGATTAGTCCATTTGGATTTGATCTTGAGAACGTGGACGGAGAGATTCGGGCAGTATATTTTTATGATGAACAATATAAAGAGAAGGCAGAAAAATCTGGTACATATCTCAAGATGAATCCTAATGCAGCAGGAAAAACAAAGTTTGTGGAAGATATCGCAGAGTTTGTTTGTCTGGAAGATGTTGGTGGTCTGCATGTGGACACGAAATTTGTAAAGAAAGAAAAGGTTCTCAAACAGTATGTATCAGAAAGTAACTATCTCAATCTATATGATTTTGCATTGTCATTAAATGGTCGTTATATTGGAAAAATTGATTTTAAGAGTATTGATGAGTTAGAAGGTGAAAAACTGGAAGAAGTACAGAGATTGTTGGAAAAGGAATTTGAAAAATTGACCTTGGAGTACAAGCTCTCAAATCTGGCTCAGGCAAAGGAATTTGCATCTCATCTTGATAAGATTGGATGTTTTTACAGCAGTAGGGCAATGGATTATGAAGTGATTGAAGATTTTACAGAGGAAGAAAAGCAACAGATCGCAATTTTGGAACATGAGAGATGGATGAATGAAAAGATCAGTATGGGATGGGTTTATGGCAAGGACTATACCAACAAAGAGGAAAGAGAATTAAAGAGGATCAACAGAGATATTGTTCCATTTGAAGAGCTGGATTATGAGGCAGTGAGAAAAGATTTTGAGCCGATGAGACTTTTGATCAAACTGCTGAATCTGTATGATGGGCTTCGTATATATCGTCTTGGCAAATAAAATGATACTAGGGTCAAAAGGTCAATAAACATTTTGACCTTAACATCACAAAATTGTTGCAGCATACAATGGGGATTGTCATTTGCAAAAGAATGTATTAGGTATATCAGGAAGGGGGGAAGATACAATGGAAGATTATAAGACATTTTTAAGCCGTTTCAGAAGTGAAGAGGAGAAAAAAGCGCTGATGGGGCAGATTGACATCTGGTATGGTATGGATGAACACCAAAAAATTGTGGATGCAATCATGGGATTGCCGGAGGTTCTCAGAGATACAGAGATTATGGGACAGCTGGCAGTAGCCTATAATAATATGGGACAGTATGAGAAAGCGATAGAAACCCTTGAGGGAATAAGGGAAGCGTGTGAGAAAGATCCAATGTGGTATTATCGACTTGGCTATGCATATTTTTATTTGAAAGATTATGGCAGAGCAAAAGAATTATTTGGGAGGAGTATTCTGATCGGGATTCCCGAGTATTTAGAAGATGATGTGCGCAGTTTCTTGGAGGCATGTGAAGCTGAACTGCAAAAAGATGAAGAATTCCAAAAAAGGAAAGCAATGATGCATCCCAAAGAATATAAAAAGGAAGAAATTACGGTATTGGAAAAACATATTGAGAAATATTTTGGAGAATTTCCCAATGTGATGCATGAAATCCTGTCACCAGATATTCATGTAGATATCTGCATTATTCCCCCTATGGAGAATAAACCATATTATACTCTGGTTACGATGGGAATGGGTGCGTACCGGATGGAGATTCCAAAAGAACTGCGTAATCTGAAACTGGAGAGGGCAGAACTTGTCATGTATCTTCCAAAAGACTGGAAACTTGGAGAGACAGATGAAAGATGGTTTTGGCCAATACGCTGGATGAAGATCGTAGCCAGACTTCCAGTAGAGCGGAATACTTGGCTTGGTTTAGGGCATACTCTTTCTTATGGGGAAGCATTTGCTGATAATACAGAGTTGTGTGGTTCTATGTTGATCGCTCCGCAGGATGTAGACACAGAGGCGGCGGTCTGTGTCTTCCCTGATGGAGAGGAAGTAAACTTTTATCAGATCCTTCCTTTATATCAAGAAGAGATGGAGTTAAAGGCGAAAGAAGGTGTTTCCTCCCTTTTGGATCAGATGAAGGGAATGCCATATGTCTATGTTTTGGATTTGGATCGGAGAAATGTGGCAAAAAAAGATGGAGAGGTCAGCTTTGGAGAACAGATTGCTCCATTTTTCTGGAAAGAGACAGAGGATGGTGCTTTCTTATATTTAGAAGGAAATCGTGCCTATCAAAGAGAAGTTTTTTCGGTTCGTTCGGATGAGGGATTTGAGGGAAATGGATACGACTGGGCGGATCTTGCCCGTGTTTTTATTGAGGAAGAACGTCCTGATCTGAGGGCAATGATCCAATTGATCCCTACAGCAGACAGATTTTGTGCATTTTCTTTGTATCCCAAAGCATTGCGTGATTTTGCTCTTTCTTTTAAGGCTATGTGCGAGAACGATGGGAAAATGAGTGAACTGCTCCAAAAGGTGGAATAGAGTGACAAAGAAATAGTACTTTGTTATTGGAGAATAGCAGCTTGCAGGTAAAACGGGAATGGATATAAGATAGATGATAAGTATGGATGATAGGATGATACAGACAGGATGAAAGTATGGAGGAATAGAAATACATGAAAGCAGATGGTATTATTTTTGATTTGGATGGGACATTGTGGAATTCGATTAAGCCAGTGACGGAGTCATGGAATGAAGTGATCGAAAGACGTTTGGGCAGTGAGGCGAAAATTACGGATCAGGATATCCATGATTGTATGGGACTTTTAATGGAAGATATTGGGAGAAAACTGTTTCCAGAGCTTCCAGAAGAAGAAATGCGTTCTGTTTTGAAAGAGTGCTGTGTATATGAAAATGAATATGTAGGCAATGTTGGAGGAACACTGTTCGAAGGCTTGGAGGAGACATTGGAGAAATTGTCCTCAAAATTCCCACTGTTTATTGTGAGCAATTGTCAGGAAGGATACATTGAAGCGTTTTTTAAGGCACATGGTCTGCAGAGATATTTTAAAGATTATGAGAATCCGGGGAGAACAGGTCTTGCAAAAGCAGGAAATATCCGTCTTATCACAGAAAGAAACAACCTGAAACACCCTGTTTATGTAGGAGATACACAGGGAGATCTGGAGGCATGTATACAGGCAGAAGTACCATTTATTTTTGCTGGATATGGTTTTGGGCAGGCAGATCTTGCAAAGTGTTCAGGGGTAATCTATCAGGTGACAGAGCTTTTGGATCAGGTTGTGGAGGCTTAAAAATCGGGAAATTGAGAAAGATCAGAAAATAAACAAAAGAACGATAAAGGATAATGTTGGTAAAAACGTCTATTTATCAACATAAATTAGCTATATTGTAACAGAATCTCTCTCTGATCGCTAGACAAGTTTACCAAAATAGATAGACAAGGCATAGGATTTTGATTATAATAAAATTCATATGTACAGAGAGCAGGAACAGGGAATGAAACACAGAAAGAGTATTTTTAGGAATTTTGCTTTAGTGACACAGCTTGGTCTGAGTATGATGACCCCAGTATTTTTATGTATATTGGCAGGCTATCTCATTGACAAAAAGCTGGAAACCCAAACAACCTTCTGGTTTTTGATCGCCGGATTTCTTGCAGGCGCTCGCAATGCATATTTACTGGCAAAGAGGACCATTGAGATAAACCGGCAGGATGAAGAAAAGGAGGACAGTGAAGATGAGAACTGATATAAAAAGACTGGTATGGGAAGTATCTGCAGGAATCGTATGTTACGAGCTTGTTTTGATGGCAGCTGCAGCAGTTCTGCATTTAGGGTCTCCTGTTTTCTTTGGATTGTTAGGTGGAGGAATGCTGGCAATCGCAGCGTTTATACACATGGCAGTCACATCGGACCGCACTCTGGACATGGGAGCTGAAAGACCAGCTGTAAAGAGAGCCACGATTCATGCTGTGATACGGATGATGATTGTGCTGGCTGTTTTGCTTGCTACCATGAGAAGCCCATACATCAATACGGTAGCGGTTGTAGTGGGGATTTTGGGTTTGAAGGCAGGCGCTTATTTACAGCCTGTGGTTCACAAGTTATGCATGAAAAAGGCATAGAAAGAAAGGCATATGAGAGGAAAGAAGGTATGTTTGCCTCTGTTGTCTAACACATATGGTACGGTGGACCATCATCAGGGAAAGGAGGAAAGCATATGGGAGGACTGATTGCAAACGAGCCGGATTTTATGATACATGGTGTTGTATCATATAATTTGTTTGGACAGGAACTCTGGATCACAACAACACATATCGGGCTTTGGATTGTCACGATTGCATTGTTGATTTTAGGATTTTGTGCAAATCGGGCGATGAAGAAGGCAACGCTGGTTCCGGGAACATTCCAGAATATTTTGGAATATGGTGTGGAGATGCTTCAAAAGATGGTGGCATCTACAATGTGTCCAAAAGGAAAAAAATTCATCAACTATATCGGAACCATTTTTCTGTTTATTTTGTTTTGTAATCTGAGTGGTCTGTTCGGATTAAGAGCACCAACAGCAGATTTTGGTGTGACATTCCTGCTTGGAGTATTCACCTTTGCGATTGTGAATTATCAGGGAATCAAAAACAAGAAGTTTAAGCATTTTACAAGTTTATTTGAGCCATTTCCGATTTTGTTCCCGATCAACCTGATCGGAGAGATTGCCAACCCGTTGTCTTTGTCATTGCGTCTGTTTGGTAATCTGATGTCTGGTGTTGTTATTATGGGACTCTGGTATGGTATGATGCCTATTTTCGTAAAAATTGGTATCCCCGCATTTTTACATGCATACTGCGATTTGTTCTCAGGATGCATCCAGACTTATGTATTTTGTATGCTGACAATGGTTTATGTCAATGATAAACTAGAGTGATAAAAACAGCATATGTCACAGTAAAATAGTACCCCAGCTGACTTTGATGCAGCTGGAAGAGAAAATGTAAATAACAGGAGGAATTTAATATGAATGGTATTTCCAGTGAGGCTTTTATTTTAGGTTGTTCCGCAATTGGTGCTGGTCTTGCAATGATCGCAGGTATCGGACCTGGTGTAGGACAGGGTATTGCGGCAGGTCATGCTGCAGCAGCTGTAGGACGCAATCCAGGCGCACGTTCTGAGATCCAGTCCACTATGCTTTTAGGTCAGGCCGTAGCCGAGACGACAGGTCTTTATGGTTTCGCAGTTGCCGCTATCCTGATGTTCTTAAAGCCATTTTCATAAACAGTAGGACAAAAAAAGAACAAGAGGAGGCGGGAACTTGGAACGGTTATTAGGATTTGACTGGCAGATGATCAATGATGCTGTCATCACAGGAATCAGCGTATTTGTCCTGTTCTTCGCCCTGTCTTATCTGTTATTTAATCCGGTCAGACAGTTTTTGGCAAAACGTCAGGAACTGATCGCAAATGATCTGGACACAGCAAAGACAAGCAAAGAGAATGCTAGGGCTTTACAGGCAGAATATGAGGCAAAGCTGCGTGATATCAACCGCGAGGCAGAAGAGATTCTGGAGGATGCCCGCAAGAGGGCAAAAAAACGTGAGACGGAGATTGTAGAGGAGGCAAAAATGGAGGCTTCCCGCATCATAGAGCGTGCAAATCATGAAATTGTGCTGGAAAAGAAAAAAGCTCTGGATGAGATGAAACAGGAGATGATCTCCGTAGCTTCCCTGATGGCAGGAAAAGCTGTGGCAGCATCCATTAATACCCAAATCCAGGATTCTCTCGTTGAGGAGACATTGAAGGAGATAGGTGAGGATACATGGCAAAGCTAGTGGCAAAAGTATATGGAGATGCCCTGTTTGCAGAAGCCGTGGAAAAACAGAAAGTGGATCTTTTGTTTGAAGAAGCAAAAACGCTAAGAAACGTATGCTTAGAGAATGAAGATTTAATGCAGTTTCTGAACCATCCGAAAGTTGTCAAAGAAGAGAAGATCTCTGTGATGGAAAATGTGTTTTCCGGGCGGATTTGCGATGATTTAATGGGGTTTCTGACCATTATAGTGGATAAAGGAAGGCAAAAAGAGATCCTGCGCATTTTGGATTATTTTATTGCGAAGGTCAAGGAATATAAGAAAATTGGCGTTGTTTGCGTGACAAGTGCCATAGAATTAGACGATGGGCAGAAAGCCCGTATCAGGGAGAAACTGTTGAAGACAACTCAATTTTTAGAGTTGGAGATTGATTACCATGTGGATTCATCTCTTATTGGTGGACTTGTGATCCGCATTGGGGATCGGGTTGTGGACAGCAGTATCCGAACAAAATTAGAGGAGATGAAGCGGGAGCTGATGAAGCTACAGCTTACATGATGTCCTCGTAGGACTATAAAAAGAAAGAAGGTGCAAACCTGAATGAATTTGAGACCAGAAGAAATCAGTTCGGTGATCAAAGAGCAGATCGAAAGATATGCAGCCAAACTGGAAGTGTCTGATGTGGGTACTGTAATCCAGGTTGCAGATGGGATTGCGCGTATCCATGGTCTTGAGAAAGCGATGCAGGGAGAGCTTCTGGAATTCCCAGGTGAGATTTACGGTATGGTACTGAACCTGGAGGAGGACAATGTAGGTGCTGTATTGCTTGGAGATAGCAGAAACATCAATGAAGGTGACACGGTAAAGACAACTGGACGTGTTGTTGAAGTTCCGGTAGGTGATTGTATGACCGGACGTGTTGTAAATGCATTAGGGCAGCCAATTGATGGAAAAGGACCGATCCACACAGACAAATATCGCCGTATTGAGCGTGTCGCTCATGGCGTAATTGAAAGAAAATCTGTAGATACTCCGCTTCAAACAGGAATCAAGGCGATCGATGCCATGATCCCGATTGGACGTGGACAGCGTGAGCTGATCATTGGTGACCGTCAAACAGGAAAAACGGCGATCGCTATTGATACGATCATCAATCAGAAGGGACAGGGTGTACACTGTATTTATGTTGCAATTGGACAAAAAGCATCTACAGTTGCATCTATTGTAAAAACATTAGAAGAGTTTGGTGCAATGGATTATACTACGATTGTAGTATCTACAGCATCTGACTTAGCTCCATTGCAGTATATTGCTCCGTATTCCGGCTGTGCAATGGGAGAAGAATGGATGGAAAATGGTGAGGATGTTCTGGTTGTATATGATGACCTGAGCAAACATGCAGCAGCTTACCGTACCCTTTCCCTTCTGCTCAAGAGACCACCGGGCCGTGAGGCTTATCCGGGTGATGTTTTCTATCTGCATTCCAGATTGTTGGAGCGTGCAAGCCGCCTTTCTGATGAGTTGGGTGGTGGTTCTTTGACAGCTCTGCCAATCATTGAGACACAGGCAGGGGATGTTTCAGCATATATTCCAACAAACGTAATTTCTATTACAGATGGACAGATCTATCTTGAGACAGAAATGTTCAACTCTGGATTCCGCCCAGCGATCAATGCAGGTCTTTCTGTATCCCGTGTAGGTGGTGCTGCGCAGATCAAGGCGATCAAGAAGATTGCAGCTCCGATCCGTGTGGAGCTTGCACAGTACAGAGAACTTGCTTCTTTTGCACAGTTTGGTTCTGAACTGGATTCCAGTACAAAGGAACAGCTGGCTCAGGGAGAGAGAATCCGTGAAGTATTAAAACAGCCGCAGTATCAGCCAATGCCAGTAGAGTATCAGGTTATCATTATTTATGCGGCAACTCAAAAATACCTTCTGGATGTGCCGACAGAGCGCATTTTGGAATTTGAAAAAGAATTGTTCCGTTTTATTGACAGTAAGTATCCTGAGATCCCGTCTGATATCCGAGAGAAAAAGGTGCTTTCTGAAGAGACGGAGGAGAAGCTGAAGAAAGCGATCACAGAGTGCAAGGCACAGTTTTTATAAGGCAGGTGAGATGTCATGGCATCCATGAGAGATATTAAACGCAGAAAAGAGAGTATCCAGAGTACAGAACAGATCACAAAAGCCATGAAACTTGTGTCTACCGTTAAATTGCAGAAATCCCGAACAAAAGCGGAGACAACAAAACCATACTTTGATATGATGTATCAGACGATCCGTGCAATGTTGGAGAAGTCAGGAGGGATCCAGCATCCCTATCTGACTCCGGGAGAAAATGGAAAAAAAGCGGTGATTGCCATCACTTCAAATCGAGGTCTGGCAGGAGGTTATAATGCCAATATCATCCGTCTGATCATGGGGAGTGGAATGACACCTGATGAGACTACGATTTATGCGGTGGGCAGAAAAGGAAGAGATGGTCTTGCCAGAAAAGGATATGAGATTGGAGGAGACTATTCCGATGTGATCAATGATCCGTTATATTCGGATGCAGTAGAGATTACAAGGACTCTTTTAGATGCTTTTCAGAAGGGGGAAGTCAGTGAGATTTATCTGGCTTATACCTCATTTAAAAATACAGTTGTCCATGTCCCTAAATTGATCAAGCTGCTTCCAGTGACATTGGAAGAGCGTGAACAAGAGACAAAGGCAGCGGGTCCGGCAGCTCCTATGAATTACGAACCAAATGAAGAGGAAGCATTGAATGCCATTATTCCTAAATATATCGGCAGTATGGTTTATGGTGCCATGATGGAAGCAGTAGCGAGTGAGAATGGTGCGCGTATGAATGCAATGGATAATGCGACCAGCAATGCGGAAGAAATGATCGCAGGTTTGAGTTTGCAGTATAATCGTGCCCGTCAGGGAGCGATCACACAGGAGTTAACAGAGATTATTGCGGGAGCAAATGCAATCGAGGGATGATCGTGAAGAAACCCCGTTTCGTGTCTGACCCGAACAAAGGGTAAATAAAAAGAAAAAAATATTATGAAAGGGGAAAGCTATTATATACACTTGTGTATATGTTTTTTAGTAGCAGAACAAGGATGGCAGAACAAAACATCGGTAAAATCACACAGATTATCAGTGCGGTTTTAGATATTAAATTCAGCCAGGGCAAGCTGCCAGAGATCAATGAGGCAGTCCGTGTGCCGCTTGAAGATGGGAACACACTGACTGTGGAGGTTTCCCAACATTTGGGTGATGATACGGTTCGCTGTATTGCTATGGGACCAACAGATGGTCTTGTCCGTGGAATGGATGCAGTGGCGACAGGAGCGCCGATCAGCGTGCCTGTTGGAGAAAATACTTTGGGTCGTATTTTCAACGTATTGGGAGAGACGATCGACAATAAACCTCAGCCGGAAGTGACAGAGTATCTTCCAATCCACCGTAAAGCGCCTACATTTGAGGAGCAGTCCACAGAAACAGAAATCTTGGAGACAGGAATCAAGGTTGTGGATCTGCTTTGTCCATATCAAAAAGGTGGTAAAATCGGTCTTTTTGGCGGTGCTGGCGTAGGAAAAACAGTTTTGATTCAGGAGTTGATCCGTAATATTGCTACAGAGCATGGCGGATATTCCGTATTTACTGGCGTTGGAGAGCGTACCCGTGAGGGAAATGACTTATACTATGAAATGAAAGAATCTGGAGTTATTAATAAAACTACCATGGTTTTTGGTCAGATGAATGAACCACCGGGTGCTCGTATGAGAGTAGGACTTACAGGACTGACAATGGCAGAATACTTCCGTGACAAAGGCGGAAAAGATGTACTTTTGTTTATTGATAATATTTTCCGTTTTACACAGGCAGGTTCTGAAGTTTCTGCTTTGTTGGGACGTATGCCCTCTGCTGTAGGATATCAGCCTACTTTGCAGACAGAGATGGGTGCTCTTCAGGAGAGAATCACTTCAACAAAGAATGGCTCTATCACCTCTGTTCAGGCAGTTTATGTGCCGGCGGATGACCTTACTGATCCGGCTCCGGCGAATACTTTTGCACATTTGGATGCGACGACTGTATTAAGTCGTTCCATCGTAGAACTTGGTATTTATCCGGCGGTAGATCCTTTGGAATCCACATCCCGTATTCTTGATCCACGTATTGTCGGAGAAGAGCATTACCGTGTAGCGCGTGGTGTTCAGGAAATTCTGCAAAGATATAAGGAATTGCAGGATATCATTGCCATGTTGGGTATGGATGAACTTTCAGAAGAAGATAAACTTGTGGTTTCCCGTGCAAGAAAGGTACAAAGATTCTTGTCCCAGCCATTCTTTGTGGCAGGTCAGTTTACCGGACTTGAGGGACGTTATGTTCCTTTGAGCGAGACAATACAGGGATTTAAGGAAATTTTGGATGGAAAACATGATGATATTCCTGAAAATCTGTTCTTGAACGCAGGGAATATGGATGATGTTCTGGCCCGCGTAAAATAAGGAGGTCAGGATATGGCAGAGATGTTTAGTGTAAAGGTGATCACTCCAGACAGAACATTTTATGAGGGAGAGGTTTCCATGGTGGAGTTCACAGGGACAGAGGGGGAGATGGGAATTTATAAAAACCATATCCCGCTTACCGTGATTCTTGCTCCCGGAGTGCTTCGTCTCCATGAGGCGGGGGACATCAAAAAGGCAGCTCTGCACGCTGGTTTTGTGGAAATCCTTCCAGAACAGGTGACAATCCTTGCGGAAGCAGTGGAGTGGCCAGAGGAGATTGATAGAAAGCGTGCAGAAGAAGCAAAAGTTCGTGCGGAGAGACGACTTTCTTCCAATTCAGGAGGAATTGATGTGGCAAGGGCAGAGATGGCATTGAAACGTTCTCTCACAAGACTTGGACTTACAAAATAATAAAATCGGGCTGTCCAGATATGGATACCAGAAAAATAAAAGGACGATTGCTGTATCATGACCAAAACAGCAGCGTCCTTTTTTTGATACAATAGTAATTATAGATTGTGTAATTGAATAAATTGTGATACACTGAATTTACTAAAAAATGGACCGGTTTTGCAAGGGCAAAAGCAGTTATGATAATAAAAAAGAGGGGGAAGCCAGAATATGAAGGATACAACATTGGTAATCATGGCAGCCGGAATCGGAAGCAGATTCGGCGGCGGAATCAAACAGTTGGCACCGATCGGACCGAATGGGGAGATCATTATGGATTATTCGATCCATGATGCATTGGAAGCAGGTTTCAATAAGATCGTGTTTATCATTCGTAAAGATTTGGAAAAGGACTTTAAAGAAGTGATCGGAAACCGTATTGAGAAGATCGCTAAAGTAGAGTATGCATTCCAAGAACTGGAAAATCTTCCAGAGAGTTATCAAGTACCAGAAGGAAGAAAGAAACCATGGGGAACAGGTCAGGCTGTTTTGAGCATTAAAGGATTGGTAAATGAACCATTTTTAGTTATCAATGCAGATGATTACTATGGAAAAGAGGGATTTTTGAAAATCCACAACTACATGGTAAATAAGATGGATGAAAACAGCGATGTATATGACATTTGCATGGGTGGTTTTATCCTTGCCAATACATTAAGTGAAAATGGCGGTGTAACTCGTGGTGTATGCCAGCTGAATGAAGATGGAACTTTAAAGGAAGTAACTGAGACATATGAGATTCAGATGACAGAAGACGGACTCAAGGCAGTGGATGACAATGGTGATCCGGTAGAAGTAAGCAAAGATCAGCATGTATCTATGAACATGTGGGGACTGCCGGCACGTTTCCTTGATGAATTGGAAAAAGGATTCCCAGAATTTTTGGATGAGATTCCAGAAGGAGATCTGAAGGCAGAGTATCTTCTTCCAAAGATCATTGATAAGCTGGTAAAAGAAGGAAAGGCAAAAGTTTCTTTGCTGGAGACCAGAGACAAATGGTTTGGAGTAACCTACAAAGAAGATAAAGCTGCGGTTGTGACAGCAATCCGTAAGTTGATCGCACGTGGGATTTATAAAGAAAACCTGTATCAAAAATAAATACAGCAGGTGAGTGGAAAGATGTGTTTTTTACCTGAATATGAGTAAAGAGTGAAAAAGATCTGCAGAAAGATGGATATTCTGCAGGTCTTTTTTTACATAAAACCCTTGTACTTTTTGTGAGAAACGTATAAAATAGGGAAAATATCATGTGGGCAGGCGGGTAAACCGTATGGTTTGCTGCCTTATCCGTATGATGTGATGTTGGGAGAGCATAAATTTGTAAATCAAACTAGGAGAAAAAGATAGTATATATAAGTGATGAGGCAGATAGGGGAAGATTGTCAGAAAGGAAAAAGAATACATGAAAGTATATTTGAAACGCGCAGCAATTTTAATAGCAATCTTTTTTGTTGCAATTGCTGTTTATTTTATATGGTTTCAAAAAGAGGATACACCACAAACACTGTATACTTCTCTGGAAGAAGCTGATTTTCCGACAGTTTCTATACAGATGTTAGGCAGGGAGATGAATCATCTGCACGGATATAGAACTCAGATGGATCCGGGAGCTTCCAGAGAAAATCTGACAGTGCTTCCAGAGGATCGGAAACTGGGGATCTATATAGAGAAGAGAGAAAAACAGATAGAAGGACTTTCTTATGAAATCCGAAGTTTGGATGGAGAGCGTTTGATCGAGAGAACAGAGGTGGCTGATCTGCAGGAACAGGAAGATGGAAGAGTGTATGCGGTTTTGCCAATCCAGAATCTCTTGACAGAGGGAAGGGAGTATCGACTTTCCATTATACTTCATGCAGAGCAGCTTCCCAAACTTTACTACACAACCAGAATTGTACAGACAAAACAGGAACAAGTACAAGAAATGGTAGATTTAGCGATCAGCTTTTCAGATCGCACGTTTGATCCGGAAAGATCAGGAGAATTGGTAACTTATTTGGAGAGCGACAACTCTGCGGATACTGCTTCTTTAGGACATGTCACAATCCATTCCAGCTTTTCTCAGATTACATGGGGAAATATGCAGGTTCAGAGAACCAGTCCTGTCTATACAACACTTGCTGAATTGAATGGCAGTCTTGCTACAGTAAAGTTACGTTATCTCGTGGGAGAAGAAAGTGAGACAGGAACAAAAACATATGAAATCATAGAAGATTTTACGATGCGTTGGAGTTCACAGAGAATCTATATGATGGATTATAACCGTACCATGAACCAGATCTTTGAGGGAGAGGAAAATCTGTTTTCCGGAAAACGGATTCTTCTGGGTGTTTCAGATGGAAGTAACTTGCAGGTGATATCCAGTCCTTCCAAACAATACACCGTATTTTTGGCAAATAGGGAAT
The DNA here is from genome assembly GCA_905214855.1 of uncultured bacterium. Lineage (GTDB taxonomy): Bacteria > Bacillota > Clostridia > Lachnospirales > Lachnospiraceae > CAJMNU01. The sequence continues at coordinate 66,200 of CAJMNU010000001.1, forward strand.
TGTGGTCATATGACAGTAAGAATAAAAGAGCATACAAAATCTTTTCTTTCAGAGATCACAGTGAAGATGAATTGAGAAATGGATTTGAACAGCATGGAATCAAGATCCTGCGGGCATCAGATGACGGAAAGACCGATTTTTTAGTATATGGATATATGAATCGGGGAGAACATGAGGGACAAAGTGGGATCACATACTATCAATATGATCATGACAGCCGGGTTTTAAAAGAACGTTTCTTTATCCTTTCAGATCAGCCATATGAGGCTTTGAAAGAAGATATAGAACGACTTACTTATCTGAGCAGTCAAGGGATCTTCTATTTGTATTATGATCATGGAATTTATGGGATCGATCTGACAAGCGGTGAATATCTGGTCATTGCAGATGCACTTACGGATGACAGTTTTTGTGTCAGTCAGGATAAAAGCATGTTGGCATGGCAGAGCCATACAGACATTGCACAGTGTAATCGGATAAATCTGATGAATCTGGAAACAGGCGAAAAAAGAGAGATCTTTAAGGGAGAGGAGATTTTGCTAAGAACATTAGGATTTGTCGGAAATGATGTTGTTTATGGTCTTGCACATTTAGATGACAGTATCTATATTTGTGGACAGCTTTCAGAGATCCCGATGTATGCGTTGGAGGTTGCGGATGCACAGACAACAGTGGAAGCACACTATGAGAAAGACAATCTATATTTGACTGATGTTTTGGTGGATGGCAGTCGGATTCATATGATGCGTTCTGTAAAAAATGAAAGTGGCATTTATATCAAAAAAGACGAGGATACTTTGGTGAGCAATGAGGCTCTGGAAGAAAAGACAGAGAATGGTATTGGATGGTATTCTTCTGAGGAACAGGGAAGAGTGTATTTTGTATCACTCCCTGCAGAAATTGCTCCAGATAAGAGTATGAGCTATCAGGCACCAAGAAAAGTGGAAAAAGAAAGAGTTGAGGATCTGATCTTAAAAGCAAATAATAAAGTAGGTTCTATGACTTTTTATGCATATGCAGGAGGACATATGCTGGGAGAGTACACGATCTTTTCAGATGCGGTAAAGATGGCATATGATCATATGGGAATTGTGACAGATCAAGATCAAAATGTTCTTTGGATCAGAGGAAGCCGCAGTTCTTCCAAAACGATCCGCAATCCGATGGAAGTTTTTACGCAGGCACAATACGGCATAGAGAATTTTACAGGCAGTGGGGAGTATGAGGAAGGAATGCTTCTGCTGGATGCAAGAGACTGTACATTAGAACAGGTACTTTTTTATGTGGATCTAGGATATCCAGTGGCTGTGATAGAAGACACTGGAAAGATGATGCTGATTGTGGGATATGACTCTTCTTCTGTGCAGATAATAAGTCTGGATACAGGAGAGATCAACCGTTTTGCAGTTGAGACTGTACAGAGTGATTTTGAGCGTTGGGGGAACAATTATATATGCCTGTTCTTTACAAATACGTGATCTGTGATATAATCATAACAGAAACATAAATGTAATAAATTTGTAAAAATTAACGTTTCTGGATTGAAAAAACGGTCGAAATATGGGATATATTCTTGAAGTTGGAAAATGGCATAAGGAAAGCCAAAAAGACAGAAAACAGATAGAAAATAGACAGAAAGATATCTCCCAAAAGACCTGTGAAGTGTTATAAAAGCAGATAAAAAACAAGAAAAACAGAACCAAGATATAGAAAAAGTAAAATATCAAATCTTAAAAATGGAAAATGATACATATAACAGGTTGCTTAAAAATATAATAAAATAGGGAAGAGATTCCTGAATACCGCAAGTCGGGCAGAGTCATTGATTTGGCTTCCCATAAGAACCAAGATATCTATGTTATGTGGGCAATGACAGGTTGTTGTGTATATAAGAACTATACATGCCGTCTGAGCGGTACTGGAGGTAAGGATGAATCAATATGTAATGAAGGGCGGGAATCCGCTTGTTGGAGAAGTGGTGATCAGCGGTGCAAAGAATGCAGCATTAGGAATTTTGGCAGCATCTATTATGACAGATGAAGATGTTTTAATTGATAATCTTCCAGATGTCAGCGATATCAATGTACTGTTGGAAGCGATCGAGGAGATTGGTGCAAATGTGAAACGGATCGATCGGCATACCGTTCTTATTAATGGAGCAACAATCCGCGATATCAGTGTGGATGATGAATATATTCGCAAGATAAGGGCTTCTTATTATTTCTTGGGGGCACTTTTGGGAAAATATAAGAGTGCACAGGTTCCGCTGCCGGGAGGATGCAATATTGGCAGCAGACCGATCGACCAGCATCTGAAAGGGTTTGCTGCTCTTGGTGCTGATGTAAAAATTGAAAGAGGTGCAGTGATCGTTCATGCGATCGATCTGGTGGCAAACCATATTTATCTGGATGTAGTTTCTGTCGGAGCTACGATCAACATTATGATGGCAGCTTCTATGGCAGAAGGACAGACGATCATTGAGAATGCGGCAAAAGAACCACATATTGTTGATGTTGCAAACTTTTTGAACAGTATGGGTGCAAATATCAAAGGTGCTGGTACAGATATTATCCGTATCAAGGGAGTAAACAGACTGCATGGAACTCAGTATTCCATTATCCCTGATCAGATTGAGGCAGGGACATTTATGTGTGCTGCAGCGATCACACGCGGAGATGTGACGGTAAAGAATGTGATTCCAAAACATCTGGAAGCAATTTCTGCCAAATTGACAGAGATGGGATGCGAGGTAGTAGAATTTGATGATGCAGTGCGTGTTCTTGGAAAGCCGATGCAGAGACATACAAATATCAAAACATTGCCGTATCCGGGATTCCCGACTGATATGCAGCCGCAGATGACAGTGACTCTGGCACTTGCAGCAGGTACAAGTATGGTCACAGAGAGTATTTTTGAGAATCGATTTAAATATGTGGATGAACTTGCTCGTATGGGAAGCAAGATTCAGGTAGAGGGAAGTGTCGCAGTCATTGATGGTGTGTCCAAACTGACGGGGGCTCGTGTAAAAGCACCTGATCTTCGTGCTGGTGCTGCACTTGTGATCGCAGGTCTTGCTGCAGATGGCTATACTGTGGTGGATGACATTGAATATATCCAAAGAGGATATGAAGATTTTGAAGAAAAGCTGCATGCTCTTGGCGCAGTGATCGAGCGTGTGGAAGATGAGAAAGAGGTCTCCAAATTTAAATTGAGAGTAGGCTGAGTCTGCTTTTGTTGTGATGAAGAAAGTGAAAAACAGTACACATGAAATGTCTTAAAAAGAAATCATGGATGTTTTAAAATTATTTCTTGACATAAACAAAAGAATCCTTTACAATGCATGTGTAACACAGACAATACAAAAACATATATAGTATTATCCCTTATTCAGAGTGATGGAGATACATAGGATCTATGAAGTCACGGCAACCCCGTACGGATGATATCAGTCGGAAGGTGCCAACCTGAGCGAGAAATCGAGCAATAAGAGGAGTTGATGAAACACATAAAAATCAAGTCCGCACATTGCTGCGGACTTTTTTATGTCATGGAGGTTGTGACAGTTTATATACTGTATTTCTGTGATGTAAAAAAGTACACTATATTTACCAAATAACACAAAACAATATGAAAAGACCGAAATACCCACGAAGAATACCTAAAAGAAATATTAGAAATCTGTGGAGAAGTTTCGGAGAAAATGGAGGAAAAATGGAGAAATTATTATTTACATCTGAGTCCGTAACAGAAGGACATCCGGATAAAATGTGTGATCAGATTTCAGATGCGATCTTGGATGCACTGATGGAACAAGATCCAATGAGCCGTGTAGCTTGTGAGACAGCAGTAACTACAGGTCTTGTGCTGGTTATGGGAGAAATTACAACAAAAGGATATGTAGATATTCAGAAAATTGTGCGTGAGACTGTGCGTGAGATCGGTTATGATCGTGCAAAATATGGTTTTGACTGTGATACTTGTGGTGTTATCGTTGCACTGGATGAACAGTCAAGTGACATTGCTATGGGTGTGGATTGTGCTTTGGAAGCAAAGGAAAATCATATGTCCAATGAGGAGATCGAGGCGATCGGAGCTGGAGATCAGGGTATGATGTTCGGTTTTGCAAGCAATGAAACAGAAGAATATATGCCATATCCAATCGCTTTGGCACATAAAATGGCACGTCGTTTGACAGAAGTACGCAAGAATGGTACACTGCCATATCTTCGCCCAGATGGAAAAACTCAGGTAACAGTGGAATATGATGAGGGTGGAAAGCCATTCCGTCTGGATGCAGTTGTTCTTTCTACTCAGCATGACGATGCAGTGACACAGGAGCAGATCCATAAAGATATCAAAAAATATGTGTTTGATGAGATTTTACCAGCAGAGATGGTGGATGAGAATACAAAGTTCTTTATCAATCCTACAGGTCGTTTTGTGATCGGAGGACCTCATGGAGACAGTGGTCTGACAGGACGTAAGATCATCGTAGACAGTTATGGTGGTTATGCACGTCATGGCGGTGGTGCTTTTTCTGGAAAAGACTGTACAAAGGTAGACCGTTCTGCGGCATATGCAGCACGTTATGTGGCAAAGAATATCGTAGCCGCAGGTCTTGCTGATAAGTGTGAGATCCAGCTTTCTTATGCAATTGGTGTGGCACAGCCAACTTCTATTATGGTAGACACATTTGGCACAGGAAAATTGGGTAATGAAGAATTAGTAAATATTGTGCGTGAGAATTTTGATCTTCGTCCAGCAGGTATCATCAAAATGTTGGATCTGCGCCGTCCGATCTACAAGCAGACAGCAGCATATGGACATTTTGGAAGAAATGATCTGGATCTGCCATGGGAGAGATTAGATAAGGTAGAAACTTTAAAGAAATATTTATAAGATTTTATCTGGAAACCTCACTGCCTTTAGGTGATGGGGAGTCCACCAATTGAAAAAAGAGACCGATATCAGGAATGGCAAAGATATAGAAAGACAGCCAGAATGGATATCGGTCTTTTGATGTAAAAAGAATCTTTTTGGAAAGTTTAGAATAGTTTTATAAATGGAGATTGGCTTTTATGTTATAATAATTAAACAGAGTGCAATTATTTTAACATAAAGCCACAGCTTGAAAAGCAAATACCCTAGCGGGTGCTTCGTGGTATCATAAACGAAAGGTTTTTTTATGAAATTGAAAACACGTTTAGCAGTATCATTTTTGACAATTACATTGCTTCCGCTTACACTTGCGTTCTTGGCTTTTTGGGGGCTTTCCAGTTATCAGAGTCATGCCTTGGAGGAGATTTATGATCTAGCCGGTCAGGTTGAAGTCCTCAATGGCAATTCTGTCCAACTTTGGAATCAGATGACACAGAGTATTCAGATCCAACTGCGTAAGGAACTCAGCCAGAATCCAGATAAGTTTCAGGAAGAAGAGTATCAGACACAGTGGAATGAAGCATTGAAACAAAAACATTCTTATATGATCCTTCGTAAGGGAGATAAGATCATTTTTTGCGGAGGACAGACAGGAAAAGGGATTTATGAACATTTGCCCCAATATGGGGGATTTAGAGATAATCTGGAGAATGGGCTTTATCTGGGTGGTGATACTCAGCATCTTATCAAACAGATGGATTTCCTTTTTTCTGACCAGTCAGAGGGAAGTCTTTTTATTGTCACAGAAGTAGATGATCTGATCCCTGAAGTGAAATCTATGTTTGGTGAGATGGTCATGGTAGGGATCTTGATCCTCTGTTTTACTGGGGCTATTATGACTATGTGGGTCTATCGTTCGATTTTAAAGCCTTTAGGAAAACTGGAAGAGGCAACGAAGAACATCAGGGATGGCAATCTGGATTTTTCACTGGATCTTGAGGAGAATAATGATGATGAGATCGGGCAGCTTTGTCAGGATTTTGAGGAGATGCGTCTTAGATTGAAAGAATCTACAGAGGAAAAGATCCAGTTTGACAGAGAGAATAAAGAGCTGATCAGCAATATTTCTCATGATCTAAAGACACCTATTACAGCGATCAAAGGATATGTTGAGGGGATTATGGATGGAGTCGCTTCCTCACCGGAAAAGCTGGATCGCTATATTAAGGTAATTTATAACAAAGCCAATGATATGGATCATCTGATCGATGAGCTGACATTTTATTCCAAGATCGATACCAACAGAATTCCTTATAATTTTGTAAAATTGAATGTGGGACAATACTTTAAGGACTGTGTGGAAGAAGTTGGATTGGATATGGAATCCAATAACATTGAACTTGGGTATTTTAACTATGTGGATGAGAATGTTGTGATCATTGCAGATCCAGAACAGCTTCGCAAGGTCATTAACAATATCATCGGCAATTCTATTAAATATTTGGACAAGAAAAAGGGAATCATTAATATACGGATTTTGGATGATGGTGATTTCATCCATGTAGGGATTGAAGACAATGGACGTGGAATTCCAGTGAAAGATTTGCCGTATATTTTTGACCGTTTTTACCGCACGGATTCTTCCAGAAATTCTTCAAAAGGTGGAAGTGGGATTGGTCTTTCGATTGTGAAGAAGATTGTTGAAGATCATGGAGGAAGGATTTGGGCGACAAGCAAAGAGGGCATTGGAACTGAGATTCATTTTGTCCTTAGAAAATATCAAGAGGTGATGCAAAATGAGCAGGATATTGATAGTAGAGGATGAAGAAGCGATTGCGGAATTGGAGCGAGATTATCTTGAAATCTCCGGATTTGATGTAGAGATCGAGAATGATGGGGCAAAAGGACTGGAAAAGACGCTGCAGGAAGAGTTTGATCTGCTCATTTTAGATCTGATGCTTCCTGGCATGGATGGATTTGAAATCTGTCGTAAAGTAAGGGAAGTAAAGAATATCCCGATCATCATGGTTTCTGCAAAGAAAGATGACATTGATAAGATACGTGGTCTGGGACTTGGAGCAGATGATTATATGACAAAGCCGTTCAGTCCGAGCGAGTTGGTAGCTCGTGTGAAAGCCCATATGGCACGCTATGAGCGGTTGGTGGGCAGCAATATCCCAGCCAATGAGGTGATCGAGATCCGTGGACTGAAGATTGATAAGACAGCAAGAAGAGTCTGGGTGAACGGAGAGGAAAAGAGTTTTACAACGAAGGAGTTTGATCTTCTTACCTTTTTGGCGCAGAATCCGAACCATGTGTTTACGAAGGAAGAGCTTTTTAAGAAGATCTGGGATATGGATTCTATTGGAGATATCGCTACTGTGACAGTGCATATCAAAAAGATCCGTGAGAAGATTGAGATGAATACAGCAAAACCACAGTATATTGAGACTATATGGGGAGTGGGATATCGCTTTAAGGTTTAATGCAGCGTGAAGGAAATCCCCAACTTCTATAAGTCGTGGTAGTTCACAACATGGGATCAACAGATTTTAGGATAAAAAAGAATGAATGATGGAAGGCAGAGATAAGATGAGTTATCTCTGCCATTTTTGTGCTGTGAAAGATTTGTTTCCATATCTTGCTGTGATAGAAGTAATAGCAGCGATATGCTTAAAAAAGGTTTTCTGATAAAATTAAAAAAAGAGTAAGAAAAGTGAAAGAAGCAGCTTCTTGACTAAGTAAGTCACGCAAAGTAAACTGGTAGCACGAGAGGAAGCACACCAAAGAGAAAGGAAGTGTCTGGATGAAGAACAGAGGAAGTATTTTTAAAGTTTGTATTGTTACAGTAAGCATTGTTTGTAATTTGTATTTTCCTGTATTTGCGTCAGGGAATTTAGTAAAAAAGGAAGAACAGAAAAGCTCTGTTCAGGAATATGATCCAGAATTTCCATTAAGAGGAAAATTAGAGGAGTTGGGATTGGAGATGGTTTATGCGCCATGGATTCAGTCCACAGTGTATTATTGGTCAGATACATACCAGTCCTATCTGAACAATGGTGTGATCCCAAGCGATGTATACATGGAAAAGTGTTTGAGTGAAAAAACATTGCGTTATTTTAATATGCCAACAGACAAGGATTCCATTTGTGCAATAGCAAAACTTGCTGATCTGAAGGATACTGTATTTCCATATTCAGATAAAAAAAGAGCAGATGCACTTGTCAAAAATATGGTACGTTTTTTTAAAACATTTCCAGATTGGAGAGAGGCAGGAGAATATGAGAAAGCGGTTCATATTGTGAATTGGATCCGTCTGGCAGAGTATGATGAAAAGGCAGATTTCGCATCTACTCCATATGGCTGTCTGGTGGAGAAAAAAGCATCAGAGAGTGGTTATGTCAATACAGCTAAGCTGCTTGGTGTTTGTTTGGGGATAAATGTTATGGGAAGCGAGAATACAAAGGGGCAGGAATATCCAGTGTTTGAGATTGATGGAGTATGGATGGGATATGATTTTATAACAGATCCACAATGTTTTACCGTCCATAATGTATATACCTATTCAGAAAAAAATGAAGCATTGGGAAGTAATCTGTATGATACCTATATTGAAGATCAGTATTTTAGGAGTATGGAATATGAAGTCCCACTTTCTTTGAATGGGAAGTTTGAGAAAACAGATATTATCTGGATAAAAAAGAACAATGTAGCACAGGATGGCTTGCTTTTGCATGATTGCTGTGGATTTTTTAATGGGAAATTTTATGATGAGTCCACAAGAAATATAAAATAGTGATGGGGAAAAGGAATGAAGGAAGAATGTTTAATTTGTAAAGCACCACTGGAGTATTTAGAAGCAGATGTTTCTATGGAGTGTGTGATCTGCCATAAAAGAGAAAATAGTAAAACACGTTGTATCAAGGGGCATTATGTATGCAATGAGTGTCATACAAAAGGATTGGATTCCATTATTGCTTTGTGTATGGAAGAGACATCTTCGAATCCAGTTTTGATTATTGAAGAAATGATGGCAATGCCATTTTGTCATATGCATGGACCAGAACATCATGTGATGGTAGGAGCTGCGCTTTTAACAGCATATAAAAATGCTGGAGGAATGTTGGATCTGCATGAGGCTTTGGCAGAGATGATAAATCGCGGAAAGAGTGTTCCTGGTGGCGCTTGTGGATTCTGGGGGGCTTGTGGAGCAGGAATCAGCACAGGAATGTTTGTGTCCATTCTTTCAAAATCCACACCTCTTGCACAGGAGCCGTTTGCTTTATCACATAAGATGACATCAAAGGCACTTGGAGAGATTGGCGCAATTGGAGGACCAAGATGCTGTAAGCGGGATTCCTTTTTGTCAATTTTAGCGGCGATTGATTTTGTTGAGGAACATTTTGAAATACAGATGGAGAAGCCGGAAATTGTATGCACATATTCCTCCCAAAATAATCAATGTATTGGAAAACGCTGCCCGTTTGCAAAGATACATCATAAAGATGAGATATAAAGTGAAGAGTAGGACATACAGCAGTCATATGATGGGGTGACATTCCTCACAGCTAAAGCAGGGGGATATAACATAAATTTGCCAAATCTTGAGAAAAGCGTTGACATTCCATCTGCTTTTTGGTACAGTTAAGTGATTTTAAGTAGTTCCTGTTTGTTTACATAGGAAATACATGGATAAAAACAGTGGTGTGGGGCCAGAAAGGTTTCTGACCTCATTTTTTATGCCATAGCAGAGGAACTTTGAAGTATGGAAAGGAAGTCTCTGTAAAATCTCATGGATTTCATGGGATATTGAAGATATCAGCTCAGATATTGTGAGAAAAATTGTATATATCATGGCAAATATAACATGTACAGAGAAAATAAAAGGAAGACAGAAAGGAAAAGGAATGGAAACAGTAAGATTTGAAGAATTGAATATAGATGAAAGAATACTTCGTGCTATTACAGATATGGGATTTGAGGCAGCATCCCCGATACAGGCACAGTCAATTCCGGTGGAGATGGATGGTCTGGATATGATCGGACAGGCACAGACCGGAACAGGAAAAACAGCAGCTTTTGGTATTCCGCTGCTGCAAAAAATTGATCCAGAATTAAAAAAACTTCAGGCAGTTGCATTGTGTCCGACAAGAGAACTGGCAATCCAGGTATGTGAGGAACTTCGCAAGCTGGCAAAATATATGCATGGGATCAAAGTGCTCCCTGTATATGGCGGTGCAGATATCGTAAAACAGATCCGTGCATTGAAAGATGGAACACAGATCATTGTTGGGACTCCGGGACGTGTAATGGATCATATGAGAAGGAAAACAGTGAAGTTTCAGGATGTGAACACTGTGATTTTAGATGAGGCAGATGAAATGCTCAATATGGGCTTTTTAGAGGATATGGAGACCATTTTAAGCCAGCTTCCGCCAGAACGGCAGACGGTTATGTTTTCAGCGACCATGCCTCCGGCGATCGCAGATATCGCAAAGAAGTTCCAGAAGAATCCGGTAACAGTCCGTGTTGTAAAAAAAGAACTGACAGTACCAAAGGTAACACAGTATTATTATGAAGTAAAACCGAAAAATAAGCTGGAGGTTATGTGCCGTCTTTTGGATATGTATGACCCAAAACTTTCTGTTGTATTCTGCAATACAAAAAAGCAGGTAGATGAACTTGTAGGAGAATTGCAGGGACGTGGCTATTATGCGGACGGAATCCACGGTGATCTGAAACAGGAACAGAGAGATCGTGTTATGGCAAGTTTCAGAAAAGGAAATATTGAGATCCTTGTTGCGACAGATATTGCTGCAAGAGGTATTGATGTGGATGATGTGGAGGCAGTATTTAATTATGATATTCCACAGGATGATGAATATTATGTCCATAGAATCGGACGTACCGGACGTGCAGGCAAGGAAGGAAAGGCATTCAGCTTTGTTGTAGGACGTGAGGTTTATAAGCTGCGTGATATCCAGAGATACTGCAAAACAAAGATGATCCCACAGGCAATACCATCTTTAGATGATGTGACAGAGATCAAGGCAGAAAAGATTTTGACAGAGGCGGGCAATCTGATCGCAGATGAAGACAGCGATCTGACAAGAATGGTCAACATTATTGAAAGAAAAGTGCTGGAGGAAGAATATACCTCTCTTGATCTGGCAGCTGCACTTTTGAAGGTGCTTATGGGTGATGAGAGCGAAGAAATCAGCGAGTCTATGGAAATGGCAAGAGATCTGGATGATCTGGATCGTTTTGACAGAAACCAGAGAGGCAGAGATTCCAGACGAAGAGGAAGAGGAGACGACGCTTCTTCTGAGGGACGTTTTGGAAGGCGTTCCAGAGGCGGTGACAATGGAATGGCACGTCTGTTTATCAATATAGGAAAAGACCAGAAAGTGCGTCCAGGAGATATCCTTGGTGCGATAGCAGGAGAGACTGGTATGCCGGGACGTATGGTAGGAAGTATTGATATGTATGATAAATATACGTTTGTGGAAGTGCCAAGAGAATATTCAGATGCTGTTTTACTTGCGATGAAACATTGTAAGATCAAGGGAAAGAATATTCAGGTAGAAAAAGCAAATAAGAGATAAAAAATAAATAATAAATAATACAGATAATGCGGTGGAGTGTATGGTACTCACTGTAGTTTTTGTGATAGAAATGATGAAAGAAAACGGAAAGAACATAAAAATCTTTTCGTTTTCTTTTTTTCTTTAGAAAATCTTTCGTTTTTTTTGAAAGCATATTTTAGATTTTATATTTAGAATGATGATGAAAGGAAAAAAGATAAGAAAAGAGATATGAAAGCAGGCAGTGCCTGAAAACGATGGAAAGGGTAGGAAGGAATGTTATGAAGGTGGAACAGGCGATCCGTATGATCTTGACTTTGTATGTATGTTTTGCAGGGAGTGCAGTTTTGGCTTATTTTCTTTCTTTATGCAAAGAAGAGTGGAAAAAGAAAAAGAGGCAGAGGCAGAAGGACTCCAATTATGTTATAATCAGTAAGATGGCATTCAATCTACAAAATAGACAGCCATCTTGGATTAGAAAAAAACAGACATGGGATATTGGAGGAATAGATAAAGATGGAAGTCAATCATATTTTATTAGTGGAGGATGATAAGGAGATCCGTGAAGGAATAGAAATTTTTTTGAGAGGGCAAGGATACTGCGTGTTTCAGGCAGCCGATGGAGTGGAAGGATTGGAAATATTGAAACAAGAGGAAATCCATTTGGCGATCGTGGATATTATGATGCCACGCATGGATGGGATCTCTATGGTGATCCGCCTGAGAGAAACGTATGATTTTCCTGTGATTTTTCTTTCTGCAAAGTCAGAAGAGGTTGATAAAATTATGGGATTGAATATGGGAGCAGATGACTACATTACAAAACCATTTACACCAATGGAGCTGCTGGCGAGAGTGAATTCACAAATACGCCGATATAAAAGATTTTTGGAACGTCTCAACCTCCAACAGCCGGAAAATACAAAAGTATACCGAATTGGAGGATTGGAATTAAATGAAGAAACCGTGGAAGTGATGGTAGATGGAGTGCAGGTCAAAATGACTCCAATGGAGTTTAAGATTTTACTGTTATTGATCAAAAATCCGGGCAGAGTTTTTTCAGCAGAGGAAATCTATGAAAGAGTCTGGAATGAGCGTGCGGTCAATACAGATACTGTAATGGTACATGTTAGGAACATTAGGGAAAAAATTGAAGTCAACCCTAAAAATCCGAAATATTTAAAGGTGGTGTGGGGAGTTGGATACAAAATTGAAAAACAGGCATAAATTAGGGATTTTTCTTGTGTGGTTAGTTATCATTGGTTCGGCAGTTTTGATGCTTTGCTTTTATCCGGGCATTGTAAAAGATAAGAATCGTCAGAAAAATTCAAGTGGAACGATGTATTGGAGAGATCAGGTAGAAAATACGTGTTCACAGATGATTCATTGGCCATATGTTCTTTGGATGAATGAAATGGAAGAAAAGGCGGGTAAAGCATTGACACCGTCACAGGTATTTGCACCTGAATTGCTAGAATGGATGAACAGTGATAAAGAAGAGGCAGATACAATAGTTTCTGATATGCAGATGGAAGGAACAGAAAGTGTAGATGAAACAGGAAATATATCTGATAACATAGAAGAGACTATAGAAGAAGGCATAGAAGAAAGTGTAGAAGCTGCAGAAGGCAGTGTATCAAATTTAGAGGATATAGAAGTTACAGAAGAACAGATAACACAAAATAGGGATGAAGAAAGATTTAGGTATGTACGAGAAGACTTGGATAGTCTGGTAAGGGGCTGGCAGACGAATTTTAGACAATGGAATGAGCAGGTGCAGTATCTGATCGTAGATGAGAATAAGAAAACAATTGATGACAATAATGTTCTGCTTAGTGCCAGAGATTGGCTGACTGTACAGATGCACTATGACCATAAAGGGAAATTGGATGGAATTAACATTAAGGCATCAAAAGAAGATTGGCTGAAAGAAAATAAAGAAGAAACTGTAAAAATCATGGAGGCATATCTGACAGATTTTTATTACAGAGAACCACTTGAGGAAAGATTTGAGGAAGAAATGGACGGAAGTGGTCTGCATTTTATGGGACCAAGTGACAGAACCTACACTTTTGTGATTCCAGCACAGGCAATTTTTGATATAGAAGCAGAAAATAATTCATACTGGTATATGCAAAATAGTATGTTCTTGTTCTCTTTACTTTGGGTAGCATTTGCGGTGGCAATCGCAGCTTTTGTACTTCAGGGAATCCCATCGCTGCATCTTGGGTCTGGAAAAATCAGCCATGTTCCAATGGAGATCGTGGTGGTGATCCTTGGTTTTCTAATGCCATTTGGATATATTTATGGTGCATTGCTGCTTGGTGTATTGGAATCTGGACAATTAGCAGACAGTATAGAATTATTGATGGGAATCTCTTCCGTGGATGCTCAGACCTTTGCCTTTGGATTTTATCTGGTGTATTGGATCTTGGTCTTTGCAATCGGATATTGGTGCATTCATTGTCTATCCGCATTTGTTTGGATCAGACCTGGACGATATTTGAGAGAGAGGACACTGATCGGTCTGTTTGGCGGATATGTGGCATCTGCATGGCGTAGATTATACACAGGATTTTGCAGTGTGGATCTGGAAAAAAAGCCGACTAAGATGATATTAAAAGCAGTCCTTTTAAACTTTGTGGTGTTGGCTGTCATCTCCTGTTTTTGGATGTTTGGAGTGTTGATCCTGATTCTATATTCTATTGGTCTGTTTTTCCTTTTGATGAAATATTGGGGGAATTTACAAAAGAAATATGACATATTGCTGCAGAGTGTAAAACAGATGGCAGATGGAAAATTGGATACAGAAATCGTGGAAGATTTGGGTGTGTTTGAGCCATTGAAGAAAGAATTGGAAAAGGTACAACAAGGATTTAAGACAGCAGTGGAGGAAGAAACAAAGAGTCAAAGGATGAAGACAGAACTGATCACGAATGTATCTCATGATTTAAAAACCCCATTGACTGCGATCGTGACATATGTGAATCTACTTAAGAAAGAAGATATTACACAAGAAGAAAGAGAAAATTATATTGAGATCTTGGATAAAAAATCTATGCGTCTCAAAACATTAATTGAGGATTTATTTGAAGTCAGTAAGGCGGCAAGCCGAACGGTACAATTAAATCTGGTTGAGGTAGATATTGTAAGTTTGCTGAAACAGGTGCGTTTGGAATTGAGTGACAGACTGGATGCATCTGGTGTGGAGTTCCGTTGGGAATTACCACAGGAAAAAGTAGTTTTAATGTTAGACAGCGAAAAGACATATCGGATTTTTGAAAATCTTTTAGTAAACATTGCAAAATATGGAATGCCAAAAACAAGGGCTTATATTGAAGTGCATCAGGAAATAGTAGAAGAAAGAGAGATAAAAGCTGATACTATGGAGAACACAGAAATTCCGATAGGAGCTGCGCCTCAATATGAAAAACCAACAGGAAAGAGGAGAGGAAAAGCTATTTTACAGTCTGTTTTTGCAAGATCTTCCTCCTCGAAATCTCTTGGCAGCACCTCTTTGGAAGAAAATGGCAGTATTTTGCCAAATGATGCAAATGAGAAAGAGAAGAAAGAGCTTTCTCTGGCAGATGATTTTGGCGATCAGAAGGAAGAAATGTTAAAGGAAGAGGCATTAAAAGAAGAGGCATTAAAGAAAGAAACATTAAAGAAAGAAACATTAAAGAAAGAAACATTAAAGGAAATGCAATATCTGGTGAAAAAACATGTCTGGATTTCTATGAAAAACATTTCATTGACAGAGATTTCTGCGAAACCTGAAGAACTTGCAGAGCGTTTTGTCAGAGGAGATGAATCACGTAATACAGAAGGCTCTGGACTTGGACTGGCAATTGCTAAGAATTTTGTGGAAGCACAGGGCGGAGAAATGAAGATTGAAGTGGAAGCAGATTTGTTCAAAATATTGATTGATTTTGGTGTATGTGAACAGATTATCCAAAAAAAGATGCAGTAAGGGGGCTTGACAAGGGAGAAAAAAACGTGTATGATGCAACTAATTCAGCAAGTTAATGTTTATAATAGAATAGATCAGACATATTTGCTGATACAATAAAATACACAGAGGCGTTGATAAGAAAGAGTAACATTTCTAAATACAAACAGAAAGCAGCCGGGTGATGAGAGGCGCATGGATAGGAAATGTGAATACATCTTTGAGCTTTGCACCAAATGGCAGATCACATGCTGCTTAGTAGGCTGCAACGGATTCCCGCACCCGTTATCGTGCTAAAGTATCTCCGCATAGTAGGTGGACGTACTTGATGAGGTGGACAGTGTGAACTGTCGATGAAAAAAGGTGGTAACACGGGATATAACAAGTCTCGTCCTTTTAACTGATGTATGAGGTTAAAAGGGCGGGGCTTTTTTGCATTCAGAAAGATTGTCTGAGGGATGAAGTCACATAAGTATTTTCGATTAGAAAAATCAGGAGGCAGAAATAGGATGAGAGCAGAAGAACAAATGGAGATTATTTGTAAAGGAATTCAGGAATTGGTAGGAAAAGAGGAGTTAATGGCAAAGCTGAAAAGAAGTGAGGAGACGAATAAACCTTTAATCATTAAACTAGGTTTAGATCCCTCCGCACCAGATATCCATTTGGGACATGCAGTGGTGCTTAGAAAGATCAAACAGATGCAGGATCTGGGACATAGAGCTGTCATTGTGATCGGAGATTTTACAGGAAGGATTGGAGATCCAACTGGAAAATCCAAGGGACGTGCTGCTCTTAGTGAGGAACAGGTAAAAGAAAATGCAAAGACATACTGTGAGCAGATTTTTAAGGTATTGGATCGTGAAAAAACAGAAGTAAGATTCAATAGTGAGTGGCTTGGGAAATTGAATTTTCAGCAGGTATTGGAGTTGGCAGCGACCACTACGATTGCCCGTCTGCTGGAGCGTGATGATTTTCAGAACCGTTACCAGAATCAGATCCCGATTGGTCTTCATGAGTTTTTTTACCCATTGATGCAGGCGTATGATTCTGTGGAGCTGAAAGCTGATATAGAACTTGGTGGAACAGACCAGACGTTTAATGTCCTGATGGGAAGAACATTGCAGAAAGCAATGGGACAAGAACCTCAGGCAGCGATTTTTGTACCGATCTTAGAAGGTCTTGACGGAAAAGAAAAAATGAGTAAAAGTCTTGGAAATTATATTGGAGTGCAGGAATCAGCAGAAATCATGTTTAAAAAGGTGATGGAAGTTCCAGATGAGCTGATTATCCGCTATTTTGAACTTGCAACAGATGAACACCCAAGAACGGTGGAGGCAATCAAAAAAGAATTGGAAGAAGGGGTAAATCCAAGAGATATTAAATATCGTCTGGCACAGATCATAACAGGGCTGTATCATACAAAGGAAGATGCAGTTAAGGCACAGGAATATTTTGACACAGCATTTTCCAAAAAAGAGATTCCGGATGATATCCCAGAACTGCTTTTAGATTGGGAAAAAGATACTTTATACGATACAGCAGGAGAGTTGGTAAAACAGGGATTTGTGCAGAGTAAAAAGGAGCTGCTTCGTTTGCTAAAACAGGGCGGAATTCAATTGAATGGAGAAAAACTGAATGAGGAAGATGAAAAAATTGTGCTTCAAAATATGGATGTTTTGCGGATCGGAAAAAAGAAGTTTGTAAAATTCATAAAGTAAAAGAAGAAGCAGAGCTTGTTTAGAAAGGATAAATCAGGTTGTAATTCTTTCCTAGCTATGGCATAATGAAAGCATGGATACATGATCTGTTTAGGGTAGAAACGCTTGTTAGATCAGGTGAAAGCAAAGGAGAGGTTACTATGATTATTCAAAGTCAGAGAGTTTGGATCGCAGGACAGTTTATTCCTGCTCAATTAGAGGTAGAAGGAGAAAAGATCGTTTCTGTGTTGGCATATGGAACAAAAAAGGCAGATAAAGACTATGGGGAAATGCGTTTAGTTCCAGGATTTATTGATGTGCATACACATGGAGCGTATGGATTTGATACCAATGATGCAGAACCAGAGGGGCTGCGTGATTGGATGAGACGGATTCCGGAGGAGGGCGTGACCGCAATCCTGCCGACAACAGTGACACAGATGCCTGATGTTTTAACAGCGGCAGTTGCCAATGTGGCAAAAGTAGCAGAAGAAGGTTATGAAGGTGCTGAGATTTTGGGAATTCATTTTGAAGGACCTTATCTGGATATGAAATTTAAAGGTGCACAGCCTCCGGAGGCAGTGGTAAAGCCGAGTGTAGAACAGTTTAAGCAGTATCAGGAAGCTGCAAAAGGTATGATCCGTTATATCACTTTAGCACCTGAACATGACGAGGGGTATGAATTGACACATTATTGTAAAGAAACAGGTGTGGTAGTCAGTATGGGACATACCTCAGCAACCTATGAAGAAGTATTGATGGGGATTGCGAATGGAGCGACTTCCATGACCCATGTATATAATGCAATGACTCCATATCATCACAGAAAACCGGGTATGGTGGGAGCTGCAATGAGAGTCAGAGAGGTTTATGGAGAAGTGATCGGCGATGGATGCCATTCGGATGTCAATGCACTGAACAATTTCTTTACTGCAAAGGGACGTGATTTTGGTATTATGGTCAGTGATTCCCTGCGTGCAAAACATTGTCCTCCAGGTGGAGAGTATGAACTGGGAGGTCATGCGATTGAGATCGGAGAAGATGGTCTGGCAAGATTGAAGGGGACAGACACCATTGCAGGAAGTACTTTAAATATGAATAAAGGATTGCGGATTTTAGTTGAAAAAGCACTGTTACCATTTGATACTGCATTGAATGCATGTACCATCAATCCGGCAAGATGTCTGGGTGTAGATGACAGAAAGGGACGTTTATCTGCTGGATATGATGCAGATATCGTAGTTTTGGATGATCAGTATGAGGTGATCCAGACATATTGCCGTGGCAAAGAGATGCTGTAAGACATAATTTATACAGGATGTCAACTACCCACGACCTAAAGGTCATGGGCTTGTAACTGCCCAGTCGTACTAACGACTTACGTCTCCGACCTTTAACCCCAATAGATATTGCTATCTAAAGTGGCGTTACATCATAGGGTGGTTGACAACACC
>CAJMNU010000002.1 GCA_905214855.1 uncultured bacterium
GGATATTTCTAAATATCCAATCCCAAATATCCCCCATTTGTTCCCATATTTCCATGTTGTTTTCTCCTTTCAGTGGTATTTTTTCCTGCACTCTTATATATATCTTTCTTCCATTCTGTATCTTTTCTATAATTATTTAAGATACTGACTTGACACTCCCCACATCTAAAGCAAGGGGTTTTACGACACATTGGATAAAACATCTTATTAATTCGGAATCATATCACTATGTTCCCAGAGTTGCAAGTAAAAAATACGTATAATTTTCTGTTAAAAAGTCCAACCACTATTCGAAAAACACTATTCAAAAACGATGAAATTCATTGATATAACTCTTATACTATGGTATGGGACAAAGTCCCCTTTGTTCTTTACACTATAAATTTAAATCGTAAGGAGTTACCATGAACACCAATTACATACGACACCGCATCACGGAACTTCGTTTGATGAGAAATCTCTCAGAATATAAACTCAGTTCCGAACTCGGACACAGCAAAGGCTATGTCCAGCGCATCTCTTCCGGCAATTCACTTCCATCTCTTGAATCTTTGCTTGAAATCTGTGATTATTTTGATATTACCCCTGCCGAATTTTTCAATGAACATATTCCAGAACACCCTTATATCCGCCGTATTCTTTATGCTCTTCCTCATCTTTCTGAACATGATCTTGAAATTATCCTAGTATTGGTAGAACAATTTATGAAAGATATCACTATGTAAACATATAGACTGCCCACTTTCCCCTATTCCTTTGCAGATCCACCTCCTCCATAAATATACTATTTTAAAAGAAAAAATGCTGCAAAAGAAACCTTCTGCAGCATTTTGTGATATTTCTGATCATACTGTTATACAGTAGATACCATAAATTCCAACCTGCCCTCAACGTGATATTTTCCATATCCAAAAGGAAGGATCAGGTTCATGCCTTTTTTCACTGGTACTTTGTCTATCATTCCCTCTCCATCAATAATGCTGATCAGCTGAAATGGTTGGTTTTGGTCAAAAGAAGCCCGATCAATAACAGTTACCTTTGTCACACTATAAAATGGACACTGGATCAATTGTTCTGATTGGAAACCATCACCACTGATTTTTTTCACAAAGAAATCATTTTCTTTATGTGGACATCGGATCACATCCATACTCTTTTTCAAATGCAATTCCCTTGGTTTTCCATTCTGGAGACGGTCATAATCATACAGACGATATGTAATATCACTGCTCTGCTGGATCTCAAGGATGACACTGCCTTTGCGGATCGCATGTACAGTTCCTGGATCAATCTGGAAAAAATCACCCTTTTTCAAAGGTCTTATCTGTATCAGATCCATCCATCGTTTTTCTTCGATCATGGTTTTCAGTTCTTCTTTTGTACGGGCATTGTGTCCAACAACGATCGTACTGTCCGGTTCACAATCCAGAACATACCAGCACTCTGTCTTGCCCAAAGCCCCATTTTCATTTTCAGCTGCATATGCATCATCTGGGTGTACCTGAATACTCAGATTCTCTTTTGCGTCTATGATCTTTACCAATAAGGGGAACACATCTCCCTCAAGACCACCAAACAGTTCTCTATGGTTATCCCAAAGCCAGCTCAATGTTTTCCCTTGATAAGCTCCATTTGAGATCATACAATCTCCGTTCTTATGTGCGCTTATCATCCAGCCTTCTCCAGTATGGTCACTTGGAATGTCATAACCAAAAATGGTATGGAGCTTATCCCCTCCCCAAATGACTTCCTTAAACACCGGATCCAAAAAAATCATCTCTCCCATAGACTTCTCCTTTCATCATTCTGCCCCTCTTTTTCATTGATACCTTCACATTCTTTTTCTTTATAGTACATCTGAAAAATGAGGACGAAGTTTTTTAAACATTTTCAGTCCAAACAGCATCAGTACAAGTGTCACTGCCCAATAATACAATGTCATTTTGGGTCTTTCAAAAAACCAATCCCCTGTCAGCATACTGTCACGATAACCTGCCACAATATAATAAAATGGATTCATTTTCAGTACAGTTGCGACCCATGGTGCTTTCTGTGCAAACATCTGCTCATCGTACATGATCGGTACCATCCACATCCCAAACTGAAGACATATACTGACAATCTGAGACATATCTTTGAAAAAGACCTGTACCGCACTTGTAAAATAGGTGATCGCCAAAGCCAGCATCGCCGCTGCAAAGGTATAATATAAAATCTGGATCCATGTGACCATCGGCATTTTTCCGGAAATCACAAACAGACCAAGCATGATCAGAATAAAGAAACTGTGGATGACCAATGCAGACACTAACTTAATGATCGGCAGGATTTCCACCTGAAACACTACTTTTTTAACAAGATAATTATACTCCTGAAGACAATTCGTTCCTGTATTTAAGGCTTCACTGAAGAAAAACCATGGCACGATACCAGGTACAAGCCAGATGACATAGCTTGCATTTGGCACAGGAGGAGTACTTTTAAAGCCAAAATCACCAAAGATAAACCAGTAGATAAATACTGTGACGATTGGCTGGATGAACATCCATACCACTCCAAAATAAGAACCTACAAACCGCTTTTTAAAATCTGCTTTGGACAGATCCCAAACCAGTCTCCTCTTTGCAATGATCTCTTTTCCCACAGAGAGAATATCTTTCATACATAAAATCCTTTCATTTATCTATCATCAAAGAAATCCTGCTATCACAAAAAACAGGTAGTTCCACCCTGTCTTTTCATCGGATTACTCAAAATGGAATGTCTCTTTCAGCCCTTTCCAGTTTTTGTCTTTCTCAGACATAATCAGTTCCATTCCTTCCTCAATTGGCCACTCAATTCCAATTTCCGGATCATTGTAAATAACGCCGCCTTCATCTCCCGGATGATAAAAATCTGTACATTTATAAGCAAACTCTGCCTCATCGGAAAGAACCAAGAAACCATGTGCAAATCCTTCCGGAATATAGAACTGTTTCTTGTTCTCTGCGGAGAGTGTTACACCAAACCATTTTCCATATGTTTTAGAATGAGAACGCAGATCCACTGCCACATCGAACACTGTTCCACGGATCGCACGAACCAATTTTCCCTGTGGGTACTGTTTCTGAAAATGCAGTCCTCTCAACACACCTTTTACAGACATGGACTGATTATCCTGCACAAACTCCATATCAAGACCTGCTTCCTTAAAATCATTCTTATTATAAGTCTCTACAAAATAGCCTCTCTCATCCTTAAATACAGTTGGCTCAATGACATATAATCCCTCAATATCACAAGATGTTACTTTAATCTTTCCCATTTTTTGATACTCCTTTATTTTATTCTATTCTTTTTCTGCTTTTCGAATTATAACACTACAAACGCATACTGACAATACTAAACAGGCGAAGCAGTACATAACCATTGGCAATACACATACCATATAAAATCTCTCTGTCATGGTTTTTGGTCAGAACAAGTCCCTTTCCTGCTAATGTCATTAATACAAACGGCAGCAATGGAAGGAAATATCTCCCCTGCACTCCATGAATATAATCTGAACTAAGAGGTGTCCAAGATATCAGCATCGCTGTCATCACACCCACCGAACATGCTGCAAACAATACCCAGATCCATACCTTTTGCCCAGTTTTAAAATATAGCGTATCTTCTTTCTTTTTGATACTAAGGAAGAAAAGACTTCCAAAAAGCGCCAGAACTAAGAGGAATGGAACATTTAAGACAGGATCTAAGTTTCCCAGATATCCGCCAAAAGCTGATACAAAATAAAATTCTCCCTGTGTCAGCAATGTCTGATACAAAATTTCAGCATATCTCAGAGGATTGTGTAAAATATATGGAAGACTATATCCTTCCTGTTCTGCCCATCCTACATAACTGTCTGCCCCACCTGCATAGGAAGCGATCACCTGACTATTGACCAAAAACATAGATGTTACAAACGCTGCCAATACAATCGCTGCACTGATCGCCCATTGTTTCCATCCTCCAAATTTACGGACTGGTATTAAAAAGGCAAATCCAAGCACAACCGCATATACCATCTTACAAGGTCCTACCCATGCAGCCACAATAGCCAGAACCGCAATATCTTTCCATTCTACCTGTTCTTTCCTGTAAGCCAGATGAAGACAATATGCAGCAAAATAAAAGCACATTCCGATTATCATGGAATCATAAGAGAAAGACGTAGCAAGATGTAATGTCATTGGCAGGATTCCCACACCAAAGATCAAACTTTTCCCAAATGGGATCACAGAAAGTGTCATACAGATCAATGCAATAAAAAATAATAAATTAAAAAATCGCCCTAGAAATGCTAATCCAATACAATTCAGATTCAAAAGGC
This sequence comes from uncultured bacterium, assembly GCA_905214855.1. Taxonomy (GTDB): domain Bacteria; phylum Bacillota; class Clostridia; order Lachnospirales; family Lachnospiraceae; genus CAJMNU01. Next base: position 4,355 of record CAJMNU010000002.1, read on the forward strand.
GGGCAGCCGTGATCCCCAAAGCCTGCGGAAGATACGCAAAAGGTGTTGTCTTCACTGGCAGCTGACAGGATATCATCGTTCCCTGCTCACTGCTCTTAAAAAATCCCTTTTCATGGATCAGCCGATAGGTCTCCTCATCCAAAATCTGTCCCAGCGTTCTTCGATTTTCCCATCCATCTATCTTATCTATGTTGTCTATGAAATCATCTTCTGTACGTATATACACATATCCGTTTTCATCCATGACCTCTTTTCCCATAATTTGATTGGAAAGCTGGTAGGCGCTGATATAGTGACGGATTTCATCTGGTGCGGAAAGAGGAGGAAGAACAAACAGATACATGACTCCCAAAGCGCAGACAGCAAACACTCTGCTAGAAGATACCTTTCTTCTTATCAGCTGCCATCCGCTAAAGCCTGCTAAAAAGAGAACTGCGGCAAATAAAATAATATACTGCCCAATTAACCACCAGTCCTGACTGCCCGCTGCACCAGCATAGGTATCTTTCAGATGCCACAATCCTAACAACAGCAAAATGCAGGGACCTGCCAGCCATCCAGGAAATCTATATTGAATTCGTTTTTCTTTTTCCATCTGTATAGCACTCCCTACTTCCAGTAATTTTTATTCATACTAAGCCAGACTACAGCTGCCTTTGGCAATTTTTTATAGTTTTTTCCTAATCGATATCCCACATATTTGCATCCACTTGTCCATACCAGTGAATACAATAACCAAGGTTTCTTATTTTTCATCAAAAAAGCTGCTGTTTTCTTTACCAGCCGAATTCCTTCTCCCTCAGAGGGTAATTCATCGAAAATTTCTGGAAAATCCGCCTGAGAAACTCCAAGATCAAAATTGCGTCTCAAATACTGCATTCCACTATAATTGTGGGAATGGATCACTTTTGCATCTGCCTGATATGCGATCTGGTATCCTGCCTGAATCACATGTGCCGCAAAGATCATATCTTCATTAAAAATAGTCTTTTCAATAAAACCACCCAGTTTCCAAAAGACATCTCTACGGTAGGCTGCACACACATTAGAAGCAAAATATGTCTTAATCCCCAGTTTGGGAAGATCTTCTTTTGTCTTGATACAGCTTTCAGGCGGATAGTTGAAAGAACGGGTATACTGTTCGATCAGACGGCATCCCTTTACTGGAAGCTGTCTGGCATACACCATTGCTGTTTTTTTATCTTCAAATGCCTCCAAAATATGCTGAGTCAGCATACTATTTGATGGGACTGCATCCTGTGTCATAAAAAGCAGAATATCCGCATCAGAAAACGATGCTGCCATCTTTCTGGTCGCACCATGATCAAATTCTTGCTTTGTAATATGATGTACTTCTGTCACCAATTCTTTTGGAAGTGCCTGATCCATATGCCTGCTCTCCCACCACTCTCTTTCTGTATTAATGATGATCACTTTATTGACAGGCACTTTCTGAGACACCAATGCCCTCAGCAACTGCCCAAATGTCATGTCTGGATGATATGCTGGAATCAGGACATCGATTTTTACATCACTCATCTCTCTCACCTTGATCCTTTCTTTCCATTTCATTTAAACACATTTTTAACTCATAAACCTCTTTCTCCAATAATGCATACTCTTGTGTCAAGCGTTTCATACGCAATGACATTTTGGAAAGAGCAAGAGTCATTCCGAAAATCAATGCAAGAGAGAAACAAAATCCCATAAAAAATAACATATTGCTTGGTACTTGAATACCTAAAAAATCTGCCATACCTGATGTAAAAGGAGTCCATACTGCACAGATCCCAATCCCGACGCTGACAAGCATCCAAGGCATCGCATATTTTAGCGAGAGAGTATTCTTTTTTACAAGACGTACTAGAAACGTCAACATAATAAGCACTGCCAGAACAATAATGATCTGCATTCTCACGTTCATGTTATCTCCTCCATGCAGCAATTAACACCGCAATTGATACTTTAACCATATAATATACTGCATCACAAGCGGAAATAGAAGACACTCCGCCCTCCCTTGCCCTCATTTTTACAGGTACTTCTTTGACTTTCATTCCTCTCTTCAAAAGGCTGACTACACTCTCCGGTTCTGGATAATCCTTGGGGTAATCCTGTGCAAACATCAAAATCGTCTTCCTGTCCACCATACGCATTCCTGATGTGGGATCTGTGATCGTTACTTTCGTCAAAAATCGGATCAACTTTTCAAAAAAATGAATCCCAATACGTCGTGTTGCAGAAGATTGAAAGCCCTCTTTCTCAATAAACCGTGAACCGATCACCATATTTAGATGCTCTTTTTCCATACACTCCGCCATCCTAGCAAGATAGACTGGATCATGCTGCCCATCTCCATCCATTTGCACAGCAATATCATAGCCATGACACAGCGCATACTGATATCCAGTCTGTACTGCACCACCAATTCCAAGATTTACTGGTAAATTCAATACATGGAAATGGTTTCTTTCACAAATTTCTCTGGTATGATCTGTAGAACAGTCATTGATCACAATATAATCAAAATCTGACGCTTTCTCTATAATCCGTCTCACAGTTTTCTCAATGCAGTCTTCCTCGTTATAGGCAGGAATAATGATTAGTTTTTTCATTTGAGTTTTCTCCTACTTTTCCTACAATTCGTTGGACTTTTCGCTGTATGCATAACATTTTGTTAAAAGGCGGGCGATCGGAACTGGCCAGAATTTTAAAAACATCAGATAATCTTCCACACTTCTTCCAGTTCCCTGAATCATTTTACTTGTAGTCGAATTTCTGTGAATTCTGTGATATACCAAAAGCTCTTTACAATACAAAAAGTCTCCATGTAATTTTGATATTTTCTCCCATGCCTGCCAATCTTCACTACAAGTGAATCCATCCTCAAATACAGGCAGCAAAAGATTCGGTTTATAATATGTGACTGTCGGACAACTGATCGGACTTCCAAAAGATAAGATCCTTCTTCTGACCAAACGGCTTCCTGCCATCATTGGACATTCCAATGGTATCAACATCATTCTTTTTATTTTAAGGAGTTTGTTATTCTTTACTCTATTTCCATCCCTCAGCTCCCCATAATCCGTAAAGATCAAAAGTGGACGTTTGGAAGTATTGGCTTTCTTTAATACCTGTTCTGTAAAATCACGGCAATACACATCATCCTGATGAGCGATCGTAACAAGAGGTGTATCTGCCTTGTCTATCCCAAAATTCCAATCCTGTGTGATTCCCTTTTCTCCTGTATTAATATACAAAGGGATCTTATACTTTTGAGCCATTTTTTGTATCAGCTCTGTATTTGTTGAAGTTACCATAATAATATTTGATTTGACCGACTGTTTTTTTAATGACAGGATACATTGCTCCAAATATGGACTTTCTTGATAGGCACAGATCACAAAAGTATGATCTTTATTTGTCAGTTTCACCGTTTTCCCCTTCTTTCTTTCCAAAAGAAATACACTGCATTGCCGGCAAAACCAAGCATCAAAGCGCCCATCAAACACATATAAGATGTCGCTCCTCCCAAAATACCTGCCTTTCTGACAAAGACAGGAGAGATCAAAACTGCCAGCACAGCAACTGCCACATAGTTTCCAAAAATATATCTTTGCTTTTTCATAATAACCAAAGCATAATAAAACAGATTCATAAATGCATTCAAAGCTCCACCCAAAATGATCAATATCAGCGGAAATCTACATTCTTCCAATGCATATCGAATATTAGAATACAAAAATCCAAGAACTGGAATTCCAAGAAGCCATGCTCCCCCAACAGCCAAAACAGTCAATCCTGAAATGACCATTGCCTGTTTTCCGATCAACTTTAAAAAATAGTTGTCATCTCCGTCATCCCATGCCATAGACATTCTGGTAAGATATGGTCGTATTACAAATCCTGCCACCAAATTGATAACACTTGTTGGCATAAAGATAGCACCATATACTGCCATATCTTTATCCATCATAATATCTTCTATCGCATACTTCGCTGCAGAAAAAATATAGAAATCCAAAACAACAGAAAAAAACAGCAGTGTATTATCCCGCAATAAACTCCATTGGCGACTCCATTTGGATTTCCAATCAACATTTGACAATACTCGGATCACAGCTGCATCAAATACTACAATCCCTACAATCTGGGCTGTCACTGCAACAACACTTGCATTCACCAGATCCCGTGTTACCCAAAGCGTACCTAAAAACGCTGTGACAGACAGAAGTGTTCGAAATGCATTTGACTTTCCTGTCAAATATAATCTGCCGCTTCTTTGAAATTCTGCCTCATACGTATCAGCTAACGCATCCAAAACTTTATAACAAACCATCAAAAACACGACCAATGCTTTTTCTCTTGTATATCCCTGAACTCCTACATATATCAGACCAAACAAAAGAGCTGATCCACAGGTCAGGAAACGTAACCTTAAATAGTCTCCAAAAGAATACTTATAGCTCATATCTGTGATCTGAAATGGTCTTATTCCAAAATATGCAACCATAAACATATGCTGTCCAAATGTGCTGAAAGCAAACGTAAACACTCCGCCCTGCTCTTCCCCAACTATCTGTATGACTGCAATACTCAAAATCATAGATGCAAAGGCATAAAGAAAACTTCCAATGATATTCCAGATAATATTCCGTTTTTCTATGTTAGTATCTTCACTGCCGATCATCCTGCGTGAAAACTCACCCATTTTTTCTACTCTCCATCTTTTGCATCACTACTTTTTACTCACACGAAGGCTAAAGTTCGCCTCATAACCTCTAAAATTTAAGATTCTGTCATAGTCTTCGATATAATCCACTTCTGCCCAAAACATCCCATCAATTTCTTGTACATAAACAGGCTGTTTTCCTACCATTCCATAGATGATATTCTCCCACCATACCGAATGATCCTGTATCTTGATCCTTCTATTTAGCTCTTCCACAAACCATGGCATAAACTTGCCTGAGAAACTGCCAACTCCAATATATTCTCCACTTGTCTCTTCTTCTGGAAGTTCCTTTCCGAACTGTTTGAGGATACCATTCTCATATTGAAACTTATAATCTGCCTCTTTTGTCCGACTTCCATCCGCAAACATGACAGGAAATGTATTTTTTAACATTTGTGGACTCTGTCGGTATCCCAAAATAAAATCAACCAACTTCTCTTCCAAATAGACATCGCCATTCATGATCACAGTATCCTCTTCTCCCTGTAGGAATTCCTGAGCAAACCATGCTGATGCAATGCTATTGGTCACATCAAAAAACGGATTATAATAGTAAGAAACATTCTGATAAGGACGAAGCACTTCCTTGATCACTTCTGCACGATACCCCAAAACCAGTGCGATCTTTGAAATTCCTTTCTTTTGCAATGTTTCTATTGTATGTTGGATTAATTTTTTATCTCCTCCAATGTCCACTGTACATTTAGGATTTCCTGACAAATAACGGCTGATACGAGTTCCCCGACCTGCAGCCAATATCAATACTCTCATACTTTTCCCTTTCTTACTATATCCTTTAAGGCTTCTGTCAATCTGGTATTCTCCTGTTCTGTAAGGTTTCCGATATGTCCTACCCGAAAAATCTTATTTTTTAAATCTCCTCCATTTGGACAAACCCAGATCTGATACTCTTCTTTCAATCTCATACATATGTCATATGCATTTAGTGCCTCTGGCTGCAATGGAGTCAATGTATTGGAAAGAGACTCTGAGACAATGTGAAACGGAAGACCTTGGATTTTTTCTCTAAAATCTCTTGCTATAGAATGCACTCTTTCAATCTGTGCATTCACCCCCATCTCTTCTATCTCACACAATCTGTTATGGATCTGCAAGAGTGTCCCTACTGCTGGTGTAAAAGGAGTCTGCCCTCTTTCTCCATCTTCTAAAGCCCTTTTCAAATTCAAATACATTCCTTTTGCATGACTGTTCTTTGCCCGTACAAGTGCCTCCTCAGACAACACCAGAAATGAGATACCTGGTGGGCAGGCAAGCGCTTTCTGAGAAGCTGCAATCATGACCTGTACTCCCAGTTTTTCCATAGAAAAAGGATCAGCAAGAAATGAACTGATTGCATCTACAACCAAAAAAATATGATTTCTCTTACAAAAATCAGCGATCAAGTCCATGTCATAAAGAACACCCGTAGAGGTCTCATGTGCATTCACTAAAAATCCAGTATATCCCTGATCTTCAAACGGATCCAGCATCTCTTTTGTAATATTCTTCCCAACAGGCACATGAAGCTGTACAAATGGAATCTCATAAATCTCACAGAGTTCCACAAACCGCTGACCAAAACTTCCCCCATTGACCACCAGTACTCTGTCTTTTGCAGAAAACATATTCATCACAGCAGCCTCCATCGCTGCTGTCCCTGAACCAGTCAAGAAGACTGCCCGTGCAGTCTGCCCTGCATCTGACAGTTTCTTTATCATCCTTTCATTCTCCCGCATAATCTCTGAGAATTCGGATGTTCTAAAATATGGGATCTCTTCTGCCCCGATCCTGCGGATCTCTTCTTCCATCTGTACCGGTCCTACCGTAAAATTAATCAGATGTTTTTTCATCTTCTCCCTCAAATTTTAATCTATACGGAAAATGAGTTTTTCTATTTTCCACATCTGGCAATGTCATATAATCTCCATATTGATTCGTCAGATTTTCTTCCAGATTCTGAACAAAATTCAGCCATGTGTCCTCAAACTGCAGCTTTCTGAGCGGATACATTTTAGTTTTATCGATCACATTCCAAAATGGGTTTGTATCCGGCAAAAATGCCATTCTTCTTGTCTTCTTTCCCTCATATCGCCGACAGACACTCTCACAATGTGCCCTAAATAACGCTGGTCTGATATGCAGTGCTTTCAAAGTATGATGTACCACACCACAGATTGCCCAGATCACCTGTGCTTTCCAGCCTTTTTGAAACAGATATGGTTTTGGGACACAGGAAAGCACCAGCATTTTGCTCCAAAACCATGCTTCCCATGCCTGTCTTTTATATGCCTTTTCATCATCTGCAACATTATCCAGTACATACAGATCCAAAAAAATCCCAAATGGACAGTTCAGATCCTTTAATGGACGTTCCTGAAATACAGTATCACACTTACAAAAACGTGTCGTCATCAGTGGATACTGTTCATTTGTCTTATTATTAAGAATATAATACTTATCCTTCCACTCACAGCGTATGATCCGTATAAACTTTTCAAAATCTTTTCTTGGCATCGCCAGATCAATATCATCATCCCAAGGGATAAATCCTCCATGGCGTATTGCTCCGATACCAGTTCCAGCAATTCCGAAATATTCTAATTTATGTGTATCACAAATTTTTATAAAATCTTTCAACATAGACAGTTCTTCTCTATGCAGCCGTTCCAATACTTCTTCCTCATAAAATTCAGGCATCTCTATTCCCTTTTCACTTTCTTTACTTTGCATTTTTCTGTTACTTGTGAAATACCATGTTATAGTCTGGGTATTTTTATCTGGTCATAGTTCGTTTATCATTCTTTATGTCATTCTTTTTCAACTTAATCTTTAATTATTCTTTATGGTCATTCTTTATAATTATTCTTTATAGCCATTTCTTTGGATTCTATTACATGATCTCTCTGACTGCCTTCAAAGCAGATGCGATCACCTTATCCATGTCATAATATTTATATTCTGCCAAACGTCCTCCAAAAATAACCTTCTTTTCTTCCATTTTAGCAAGATCAGCATATTTTTGGTATAAAACCTGATTTTTCTCATCATTGACAGGATAATAGGGTTCCATCCCCTCTTCCCATACTGCAGGATATTCTCTAGTGATCACTGTTTTAGGCTGTGTTCCAAATTCAAAATGTTTATGTTCAATGACCCTAGTATAGGGCACTTCTCGTTCTGTATAATTCACTACAGCAACACCCTGATAATTCTCCACATCCAATACCTCTGTCTCAAAGCAAAGACTTCTATACTCCAACTTGCCAAAACAATATCCAAAATAGGCATCCATCATCCCAGTATACACAACTATATCTGCCAGACTATCAAGATGTGCTTTTTCTTTCAGATAATCTGTATTCAGACGGACTTCACATCCCTCAAATAATTTATCGATCAGAAGATTATAACCTCCGATCGGAATGCCCTGATATAAGTCATTAAAATAATTATTGTCATATGTAAAACGGACAGGAAGCCGTTTGATAATAAAACTTGGCAGCTCTTTACAATCCCTTCCCCACTGTTTTTCTGTATAACCTTTCACTAGTTTTTCATAGATATCCGTTCCCACCAGACTGATCGCCTGTTCCTCCAAATTGCGAGGTTCTCCTTTAATAATAGATCGCTGTTTATCAATGATCTCTTTTGCCTCGTCAGGGGTGGAGATTCCCCACATTTTACTGAATGTATTCATATTAAAAGGCATATTATACATCTGCCCTTTAAAGTTTGCCACTGGACTGTTTGTATAACGATTAAACTCTACCAATTTATTGACATAATTCCACACTTCTTTATCACTGGTATGAAAAATATGTGCTCCATATTTATGAACATGAATTCCCTCCATGTCTTCACAGTAGATATTTCCTCCCAAATGATCTCTTTTCTCTACAACCAGACATGTTTTTCCCCGCATAACAGCTTCATGTGCGATCACACCAGAAAACAGCCCTGCTCCCACTAGGAGATAATCGTACTTTTTTTCCATTCTTTTCTATCCTTTCCGCATACCATAATTACTGTCATTATACTCTGCTTTCTATATGCTTGTCAAATATACCAGTCATCCTCAAAAACTCTTTTTCCTCAAAAAAAACATTCCAAAACAGTGCAAAACTGCTTTGGAATGCTAATATGTACTATTATATCCTTAAAAGGATCATTTACTTATCAGATTCTTGTGAAAGGCTGCGAATTTCTTTGCGATGATAAGAAACAAAACTGAATAATCCTCCCATCATCCCTGTACCTAAAAACATCACTGCCATTCCACTTCCTTTTCCACTTCCAACTGCCAAATGCAGAATTTGTGCCATAAGGTGTTCTGACATCATGAATGGTTCAAAAACATATTCAGCAAGGAAACCTCCCAACAAAATCCCAATTGGGATTGATGCAAATTGTAATGCATTTTTGACAGCAAAAATCCTTCCCTGAATATTTTTCGGAACTTGCTGATATAAAATAACGGATTGTCCGGCATTGATAAATGGAATAGGCACACTGGCAAAAAATCCTGCAAGTGACCAAAAGATCACATTTCTTCCCAATCCCATTGTAATATCGCCAAGAACAAAAGAAAACATCGCTGAAAAATAAATCATCTTTCTGCAATCTACTTTGATTTTTCCTGTTGAGACAATAACTCCCCCTATAATGCCTCCAATTCCCATCATAGTATTGATCATTCCAAGGGCAACTGTATCGTTACCACTTCTTGCTAAGATCATAGGAGATAAAATATTCTCATATGTGAGTCTCGAAAAGAAATTCAGTACAGTCATAGTAAGAATGATCGTAAAAATTACAGTATGTCCTTTTAAATACTGAAATCCCTCCGCACATCCTGCAAATGCAGACTTTCTTTTCGTTTTTTCTATTTTTTCTTCAGGAATCTTCAAAACAAATAATAGTACGAAAAATGCACATATAAAACTGATCAAATCGATTGCCAAAATACATGACAAACCTGCAAAAGCATATAAAGATGCTGCAAGGATTGGTGATAACATGGATACCAGATTATTAGAAAATGAATTCATCCCACTGACTTGTGCCAGTTTCTCTTTTGGAACGATCTTTCCAATCGCCACTGAAAAAGCAGGTCCCTGAAATGCATTCATACATCCTATGACAAAATTGATCAGATAAATATGCCATATCATAAGCATATTTCCAGCTCCAAGCAAAAACACAATTGCGGAACAAATTGCTGCAATGCTGTCAGAAGCCAGCATAATTTTCTTCTTGTTATGACAATCCACAAATGTCCCAGCAAATAAACTTACGATGACATACGGGACATAGTTGAAAAATGACATTAAAGATACTGTCATGGCAGAGCCTTTTTGCTCATACATCCACAGTACCAATGCAAAGCTAGTCATGGCACTTCCCAATTGGGAAAGTGCCTGACTCAGCCAAAATATAAGATATCTTTTAAAATTGTGGTTCATTGAATTTCCTCCCTATGGTTTGGTTTTCGTTTTATTTTCCTTCCATAAGTACAAAATCCAACGTGGATGACTTTTCTTTATCTCTGTACAAGTGTCATCCCAACATCAGATCTTGTACAGAGTAATACATCCAATTTAACCACTCTATGACACACGTCATCTTCTCCTATACTTCCTCTTTCACACTCAAATACAATTTTTAATAGAATAACCTGTTTACTGCACTGAAAATTCCACGGATAGAAGCTCTTGTGATATTGGAACTGATACCAACACCATATGTTGTTCTTCCATCATTTTTATCCATCAGATGAATATAAGATGCTGCCTGCGCACCGGAACCTGCTGTCATAGCATGTTCATTGTAGTCCATAACCTTAATCTCAATGCCAAGTACATCTTCCAAACCTCTCTGTACCGCATCAATAGGTCCATTTCCAACACCCTCAAATACTTTTTCCATACCATGATCTGTATATGTCACAGTAGCCACTGTTGCATAAGTTCCATCCTCACACTCACGGTCTGTAATCTGACATTTTCTAAAGTGAAGAGGTTCTTTTCTTTCCAGATATTCTGCTTTAAACTGTTCCATAATCTGTTCTGGAGCAACTTCTCCCTGTTTTTCAGCAATTTTTTGGATAATATCGGCAAACTCTTTGTGCATACCCTTTGGCAGCTTAAATCCATAGAAGGTATCCATAACAAAGGCTACACCACCCTTACCGGACTGGCTGTTAATACGGACAATCGGCTCATACTGTCTTCCCACATCTGACGGATCAATCGGAAGATATGGTACTTCCCAATATTCGCTCTTTCTCTCATGCATTGCCTGCATTCCTTTATTGATTGCATCCTGATGAGAACCAGAAAAAGCAGTAAACACCAATTTACCAGCATATGGATGTCTTGGATGAATATCCATCTTACAGCATCTTTCATATATCTCAATAATCTCATTGATATTTTCCAAATTCAGTTCTGGATTGATTCCTTGTGAGAACATATTATAAGCGACTGTCAAAATATCTACATTTCCTGTGCGCTCTCCATTTCCAAATAATGTTCCCTCTACACGATCTGCTCCAGCCAAAAGAGCCTGTTCTGTTGCTGCAATTCCTGTTCCACGATCATTATGCGGATGAATACTTAAAATAATGCTGTCACGATCTTTAAAATGTTTATTCATCCATTCGATCTGATCTGCGTATACATTTGGAGTTGTCATCTCTACCGTTGCCGGAAGATTGATGATCATTTTATGGTCTGGAGTAGCTCCCCATGTCTCCTGAACTGCTGTGCATATCTCTAATGCATACTCTAACTCTGTTCCTGTAAAACTCTCTGGGGAATATTCCAAAATGATCTCTCCTGAGAAGTCCTTGACCATCTCTTTGACCATCTTAGTTCCCTCTACAGCAATCTCTTTGATCTCTTCTTTATTTTTGTGGAACACAACGTCTCTTTGAAGAACAGAAGTTGAGTTATAAATATGTACCACAGCCTTTTTTACTCCCTGAAGAGCTTCAAATGTTCTTTTGATCAAATGTTCACGACACTGAACCAATACCTGAACAACCACATCATCTGGAATCAGTCTGCGTTCTACCAGCTGTCTGAGAAAATCGTACTCAATCTGAGATGCTGCAGGAAATCCCACTTCAATCTCCTTAAAGCCCAATTTTATAAGAAGTTTGAACATCTCAATCTTCTCTTCCACTACCATTGGTTCTACCAACGCCTGATTACCGTCTCTCAGATCCACGCTGCACCATGTTGGCGCTTTCTGGATCTCCTTATTTGGCCACTCACGTTCTGGATAATCTACCACTGGTACTCTCTTATATCTTTTATAATTTAACATATTTTTTCCTCCCATTTCGTTTATGTATCTGCCGTTTTTTGTCCTTTAGACCATCTGTATCATCTTGTAATGATCTTTCTTCAAATTTGTCTTTATTTCATCTTCTTCGCCGCCAGCCAAGAACGGCAGTCGATCCAATGCATGAAAGCGATGGATCATAAACAAAATCGGATTTACAAATCTAACCCCATCTTCATCATTCCTTTGACTCATAGATTTTGGAGTCTATTTTACCACACCTTATTCTCAGCCGCAAGAAATTTTTCCTACATTTCCCTTCTTTCTTTGAATTTTTCATACTATAAAATCAATTCTATCAAAAAATTTAGGCAATGAAGAAACAGACTGCACCTTATATACCGCCTGTTTGTTCATTGCCTCAAAAATAACTATTCTTTTCCCTGAATATGGATATCCATCTGAGGATATGGAATAGAAATTCCTTGTGCATCAAATTCCAATTTAATTTCTTCCAGAATATTCCACTTTGTTGTCCAATAATAATCGATCGGTACCCAAATTCTTCCACCCAGCATCACTGCACTATCTGCCAGAGAATCTACCATAACCGTAATACCATCTTCTTTGATCAAATGTTCCTGTCTTTCTAAAATTGTCTCCATGATCTGTTTTGCTTTCTTTAAATCAGAATCATACCCTATGGAAACTGTGATATCCACACGACGCTTTTCCATTGCTGTGACATTTGTCAATGGAGAATTAGACAGTGTGCCATTCGGAAGAACAACAGTTTTATTATCTGGTGTGGAAAGTGTTGTGTACACCAATCCAATATTCTGTACACTTCCTTCTCCATCTTTTGTAATAATATAATCTCCCACTTTAAATGGTTTCATAAGAAGGATCAGCACTCCACCTGCAAAGTTTGCAAGACTTCCTTGAAGAGCAAGACCCAGAGCCAAACTGGCTGAGCCAAAGACAGCCAAAATGGATGTACTTTTAATCCCCATATAATCCGCAATAATCAACACTAATATCATATAAAGCAGTGCTGTCACAACAGAGATCAGGAAATGTCCCAAGCCCGTTTCCACTCCAAAACGTTCAAATGAACGTCCTATCATTTTGATCAATATTTTGATCACTTTTCGTCCTATCAGCAGAATCAAAATGGCAATAAGAAGATGGATTCCAAGACTAATCAATCCTGGAACCGCATCACTTATTGCCTCCATGATAACAGAGGGTTTTACTTCCTCCAATGATTCTGCTAAATCCAAGGTTTCTCCTGCATTTAGCATCATAAATCGTTATTTCTCTCTTTCTTCTATTTCTTTTTTATTGTCTTTTTTGTTTCTTTCTTTTTTGTCTCAGTTTTTGGCAGCTCCTCTACCTTTACTTCATTTTGAGGCTGTGTCTTTGCTGGTTTTTCTTTGGTTTTTGAAAGTTTTTCCTGTTTTGCTTCAGTATGCTCTGCCTCTGCTGCCAACTGTGATCCCGAATCCAGCACTTCTACTGACTTTACTACTTCCTCTTTCTTCTCTTTTTCAGGCATTTTTTCTTCCTTCACAGTTGTCTTTTTTGCTGCTTTAGAAGTCTTGGTACTCTTCTTTGTATCCTTTGCTGCAGCTTTTTTTTCTTCTGCTGCCTTTTTTACTGTCTTCTTTTTAGGTACAGGAGTACATTCAAAAATCTGAACCGCCATAGGAGCAATGTTGATTGTAATGGAGTCCTCTCTATCATCCCATTCAATTTCTTTAGATGACTTAGCACGGCTATTTACCATGCCACTGCCTCCAAACTTCACATCATCACTATTTAAGATTTCTTTATATTTTCCTGCAAAAGGAACTCCCAAAGTGAATTTTTCATGAGGAACAGGAGCAAAATTACATACAAACAGCAATGTTTCTTCTGGCTTTTTCGTCTTTCGAATAAAAATAGCAATATTCTCTTCATGATAACTACAGTTAATCCACTCAAAGCCATCTGGATTATAATCCATCGCATACATGGACGGATATTGTTTATATAAGGTATTTAATGCCTTCACATACTGACGCATCTGCTCATGAAGAGGATGCTCTAAAAGTTCCCATTCAATACTCTTATTTTCATTCCACTCATTCACCTGTGCAATATCCTGACCCATAAACAGCAATTTCTTTCCTGGATGCCCCATCATGAAACCATATGCTGCACGCAAATTTGCTGCCTTATCTTCCAAAGATGCACCAGGCATTTTTCCGATCATAGAACCTTTTCCATGAACAACCTCATCATGTGAGAATACTAAGATAAAATTCTCGCTGTATGCATAGAACATACTGAATGTCATCTCACCATAATGGTGATTTCTAAAATATGGGTCACACTGCATATAGCCTGTAAAATCATTCATCCATCCCATATTCCACTTATAATCAAAGCCAAGTCCATCTTCCTTGACATCACCTGTGATCTTTGGCCATGCTGTAGATTCTTCTGCAATTAAGACTGCACCATTGCTTCTGCCTTTGAAAACAGAATTCAAATGTTTCAAGAACTCCACTGCTTCCAGATTCTCATGACCGCCATATATATTCGCAACCCACTCTCCAGGATTCTTTCCATAATCCAGATAAAGCATAGAAGCAACTGCATCCATACGGATACCGTCTGCATGATATTTTTCAGCCCAGAACAATGCATTTGCGATCAAAAAGTTGCTGACTCCCGAACGACCATAATTATAGATCAATGTTCCCCAATGTGGATGAGAACCCTGTCTCGGATCACGATGTTCATATACACATGTTCCATCAAATTGTGCCATTCCCCATGCATCTCTTGGAAAATGAGCTGGTACCCAATCCAGAATAACACCAATTCCCTGACTATGCATATAATCCATAAAATACATAAAGTCATCCGGTGTTCCATAGCGGCTGGTAGGCGCATAATATCCAGTCACTTGATATCCCCAAGAAGCATCTAATGGATGTTCCATAATAGGCAGCAGCTCTATATGAGTATAGCCCATCTCTTTGATATATTTAGCCAGTTCATGTGCCAGTTCACGATAGTTATAAAATTCAGAGCCAACGATTTCCCTGCCCTCTTCATCTTGTTGGATTTCTTTGTGCATCCAAGATCCCAAATGAACCTCATAGATAGACATTGGCTGTTCTTTGTTCGTCTTCGCACTCTTAGCACGTTCTGCCATCCACTGTGCATCATTCCACTGATATTGGTCAATATCCCAGACAACAGATGCTGTATTTGGTCTCAATTCTGCATAATTTGCATATGGATCTGCTTTTAGAGTCGGATCGCCATTGCGATATTTTATCTCATATTTATAAATCTCTCCTACATGCAGTCCAGGAATAAACAGTTCAAATATTCCTCTCTCTCCATCCCCAAGTCTTCTCATCTGGTGTCTTCTTCCATCCCAGAGATTAAAGTTTCCAACAACACTGACACGCATTGCACAAGGTGCCCATACTGCAAAATACACACCAGACACCCCACCTATTGTCATTGGGTGTGCTCCCATTTTCTCATAGATCTTGTAATGAATCCCAGCCTCAAATTTTTTAAGGTCATCCTCTGTGATTTGCGGATCATATGCATATGGATCATAAATTTCCTCAGATACACCATTATCATATGTTACAATTAACGTATAGGCAGACATTGTTTTTCTTGGAATCAAAACGGCAAAAAAACCTTCTTCATCTGCCATCTCCATTGGATAACACTTTCCTGAATGTAATTTCACTTCAATTTTCTCTGCAGTTGGTATAAATGCCTGCACAAGAAGTCCATGCTCTGTAAGATGTGCCCCCAACAGATCATGTGGATGACTTGCCTCTGAATAAATTAATTCTTCTATTCCAGCCCAATCCATCATCTCGTATAATTGTCTCTCCATTATACAACCCCCTTATCTTCCCTTCTTTGCACCATTCTTGCACCTCACGGCTGTATTTATTCTACCATTTTCGCTTATATATCGCAAGTTTTTCAGTGTTTTTTTTGACATTCGAAGGAAAGCATAAGATCAGCTGCTCTTCCATTTTTACTCCTATCTTCTTCTATCAGTGTCTTAATTTCTTACCTCTTTCTTAAATCTATTCTAATTTTCTTCCTTTCTATTGACTTTTCACTAACCTTATTATTAAATAAGAAAGGATAACACGCAAGGGAGGTTCCAATCATTTTATGAAAAACAATCAGGAAAATACAGAGCCATTTGACTTAAAAGCAGAAATCTTTAGTTGGATCAAAATTATCATAACAGCGGCTTTCATTGCCTTATTTCTTAATTCTTGCATCATAGCAAACAGCAGAGTTCCAACCGGTTCTATGGAAAACACGATTCCTTCCGAAAGCCGTATTCTGGGATCCCGCCTGACCTACAAATTTTCCGAGCCTGAACGGGGAGATATTGCGATTTTTCGTTTTCCAGATGATGAATCTATTTACTATGTAAAACGGATCATTGGTCTTCCGGGAGAAACGATTGATATTAAGTCTGGAAAAATATACATCAACAATTCTGAAACCCCATTAGATGAACCTTACCTAAAAGAAAAATGGACAGATGATAATGATGACTTTCATTTTGTTGTTCCACAGGATTGTTACCTGATGCTTGGAGACAATCGAAACGATTCCAGAGATGCACGTTTTTGGAAAAATCAGTATGTAGCAAAAGATAAATTAACTGCAAAAGTATATCTTGAATATTATCCACAATTCAAATTTTTAGACAATTGACACTTCCCCTGCCTACAGGCAGGGGATTTTTGGAATATTCTGTATTAACTCATTGTAAAACTTCTCCCATATTATCAACAATTCCTCTCTAGGATTTTTATAAAACAAAGCAGTCATCCCCACAAAGGCAAAAACAAAAAATACGGTAGTCATACATATCCTAAAACATTCTAAAGCGACCTTCCACATCTGTAAAAACAGCATATAATGTTTCCAATCTCTCTTTTCTTTTTTTCGTTTTTTCTTCCATTTCTTTTCCAGTATAAACTGATATTTCATCTGATCTTTTCTCATTTTTAAAAAAAATGTTGTTTGATACTTTTACTAGGGATATCTTTCTTTCCCCATAAAAAAGACTGATAAACCGCTGCACAGGACAATGTATATGTAAATGGATCTGGAGCAAAATCAGTAAAATAAGTTTTTTTAGCCTTTTCCCCCATCATTCTTTTAATCCACTTTCTGTCTTCTGAGGATACAAAATTAAACAAAAATCCATCACATTTTTCTCCAAAACGCTCTATCGCCAGTTCTGTATCCAAAATCTCATTTGCTTTGATCCCACATACTAAAAGTTTAATTTCCTGCTCTAAAAAGGACATCTCTTCAAAGAGAGGTTCTTTGATACACCCATAATCTTTCACCATAAAGACAGCACGCTCTTTTGAAACTTTCTGAAAGCCCTCACGATCATAAAAAATCAACTTTTTATATTCCAAACAGCCATTTCTTCTTTTTATTCCTCGATACAGCTGACACATTCCGTTCAGATAACCAGATGTGTTCATCTCCACATAACAAGTTTGATATCCGATATCTTGCAGGTACATTGCAATCTGTATTGCCTGTGTAGTTGTACCAATTCTAGGCATCACACCTCCCACTGCAATTGTATTCGACACCTTCTCTTCTTCCCCTCCGATTTCCTCTAACAACATATCTCTATTTATATTTTATTATATATGCCATCCATCCCAGACATGCAATGAAGAAAAAGAGTATAGCAGCTGCAAAAACTTCTTCTTTCTCCCAAAAAACCCCTCTTTCCTCCAGTGTCTTGACCATTTTCTCATCTTGTCTGTTTCCAATATCATGTTCTCTTCTCTCTTGCTTTTCATACCATGCTGTCAAACGTACCTTGGAATCCCCATCCCTCTTTGCCTTATATGCATATTTCATCTCCCTCTGATACCCCCAACCATCTCCTGTCTTTTCCTTACCTTCATATAAGACCACATAATCCTTTACTAATCTATCCCCTGTAATGACTGCCTCTCTGCATTTTCCATACTGCATATCCAGCCACGTTCCTCCTCCCCAACGCATCCCTGTAATACGATGTGTTTCCAGATCCAAGCCCTGATTCTTCAATAAAACTTCTTCCATTCCCTCCAAGCGTGGTTTGGTATCATCATGTACAATCTTATGCCCTTCCAGCATATAAAAAGGTGCTCCATAATCCCGAAATACAATGGAAAACTCCAGATCATCTTTCCAATATGTTCTTTCTTCTCTAATCTCTGACAAAGACAAAATAATTGTCTGGCTTTCACTCTGGTTATCTTCTGATGCAGCCTCTATCCATTTTGGTATCTCATCTTCTCCTTTCAGAGCATAAAAATATTCTTCCTTAAAAACAGAATGTGTCTCTTCCTCCATCTGTACAGGATAGATTCTGCTCTCCTTCAAAGAATAAGATCTTCGTTCTTCTGCATCCCAATAAAAAGGCAGGGCATCTGCTAGCTGCTCTTTTTCTGAAACGATCTCAGAATACTTTGTAATCCAAACTGTCTCTTCCTGAATCGGTGATTCCTGTACCTTGGATAACACATACCACTCTCCATTCTCCTGTAATTCACTGCAAAAAAAATCTCTTCCTGTGTGTTTCTCCTTCTCTGTTACCACAACTTCTTTCTTTATCACTTCCTGTGCTGCCATTCCCTTTATCCATCCAGTATTATAGAAAACAGCAGATATCAATAAAACTTTTATCATTCTCTTTACACACAACAATATTGCTTTTTCTCTTTCCTTCCCCTCCATTTCGTTGTCATTTTATTTCTTTATCGCCGTCATTTGTTTCTTTATACGTTATATTATAAGAGACTTTCGCTGTTTTTGTCAAGTATTTTATCTTTATAAGAAACTTTTATGTTTCTGGAGTTCTTTCATAGCCATTTATAGAGAAAATTATATTTTCCATGACCTTCCCAATCATTGTCACTCTCAGCCATTCTATAATTGAGGAATCCTTCTTTTCATCCTAAAGATCAAAAAATGAGCGCCATAAATCCCATTCCAAAATGATATATAAATTAAAATATATCAACTAACAGGATTTATAGCGCTAATATGGATCTTTATATTTTTTATAGCTGCAGATGACCTTGTTTTCTCATAACTTCAATCACCTGATCTACATACTTTTCACAAGTATCGTGGTCTGGCGCTTCCACCATCACACGCACAACAGGTTCTGTACCACTCTGACGAAGCAGAATCCGTCCGGTATTTCCAAGTACCTCTGATACCTTCTTTACTTCTTCTTGAACTTTTTCATCATCCTGAGCTTTCTGTTTATCAAACACTCTGACATTTTTTAATACCTGAGGATAGATACTGACTTCAGAAGCTAATTTTGCAAGACTCTCCTTCTTCTCCAACATCACTTCCATCACTTTCAATGATGTCAAAATACCATCTCCAGTCGTTGCATGTTTACTAAAAATAATATGTCCGGACTGCTCTCCTCCAAGACAATGTCCATTGGCTGACATATTTTCATATACATATTTGTCACCCACTTTTGTCTGAACATAATTAATATTTTCTCTCTCCAACGCTTTATAGAGACCAAAATTGGACATAACAGTGGTTACGATCGTATTATTCACCAAAGTTCCATTCTCTTTCATATACTTTCCACAAATATATAAGATCAAATCTCCGTCTATCACATTTCCATTCTCATCTACAGCCAAACAACGATCAGCATCTCCATCGTATGCAAATCCAACATCAAGTCCATTTTCTCTCACAAATTTCTGAAGACTTTCAATATGTGTAGAACCACAGTCTGTGTTGATATTCACTCCATTCGGATCATCATGGATCACATAAGTCTCAGCCCCCAATGCATTAAATACATTGCGTGCAATCGCAGATGCACTTCCGTTAGAACAATCCAAACCAACTTTTTTGTGTTTGAAAGAACGAGTTGCCATAGAGATCAGATAACCAATATATCGATTTCTTCCTGCCGAAAAATCTGTTGTACGTCCAATATTTTCTCTGACAGCAAGAGGAATCTCTGGCATTTCTCCATCCAGATACTTCTCAATCTCATCAATTACCGCATCTTCCAGTTTCTCTCCATCTCCATTGATGACTTTGATCCCATTGTCATAAAATGGATTATGACTGGCAGAAATCATAATACCACAGTCAAATCCTTCTGTACGCACAACATAAGATACGCTTGGAGTGGTTGTCACATGAAGAAGGAAAACATCTGCTCCAGATGCCGTGAGACCGGCTACCAGAGAATACTCAAACATATAGCTGCTGCGTCTGGTATCTTTTCCGATCACAATCTGTGCCTTATGTTCTTTTCCATAATACCATCCCAGAAAACGTCCTACTTTATAAGCGTGTTCTACGGTAAGATCTTTATTTGCCTCTCCTCGAAATCCATCTGTTCCAAAATATTTACTCATAATTCTCCCTTTCTCTCATCTTTTTATTTTTTATTTCTTCTAGTATATGGTATTAAAGCAGAAAAATATTTTCTGTGCATACCAATTTATTCTTATATTCATAAAATGATACTAGGGTTAAAAGGTCAATAAATCCGATGAAAGCTTGCTTGCAAGAGGATTTTTGAACTTGAGACCCGCCAAAACACCGAAAAGCAGCCATTTTTCGTAGAGAAATGAGCGGATTTGAGGTTTTTTGAGGATTGCGAGAGCACATAGTGCGGAGCAATCCAGTATCAAAGGGATCAAAATCCTTTTGACCCCAACATTATAAAATAATTATCTTACTACACTCAAATATATTTTCATCAAATGTATTTTGAAAAAACAAAAAGTGGCAAATCACTCTCATACACTTGATTTGCCACTTAGTATATCATTCCATATCTTTTATGTCAAAATAGAAAACTTTAATTTTTTTTTAATTTCTCAGCTGCGCCTCATCTAAGAAACGTCCCAGAGCATCCTGCCAAGACGGAAGGCGCTCAAATCCATTTGCCTCCAGCTTGTCCTTACTCATTCTGCTGTTGCTTGGTCTTGCTGCTTTTGCAGCAAAGGTACTGCTATCTACAGGAGTCACCTGCACTTCATCCATACCAGCCTGACGGAAGATTTCACAGGCAAATTCATACCAACTGCAAAGTCCCTCATTGGTTGCATGATATCTGCCGTATTTTTCTGTCACGATCATATCTACCAGCAATCTTGCCAGATCATATGTGTATGTTGGAGAACCAACCTGATCATCCACAACACTTACTGCACCACGCTCTTTTCCAAGACGGATCATCGTGCGGATAAAATTCTTTCCATTTACTCCAAATACCCAGGCAATACGGACAATAAAAAATTTTTCCAAAAGTTCTTCTACTGCCAGTTCTCCTTCATATTTGGTCTGACCATATACATTCAAAGGTGTCCTATTATCATCAGGTTCCCATGGACGTGTTCCTTTGCCATCAAATACATAATCTGTACTGATATACATCATCTTACAATCCAGTTCACGACATACCTCAGCGATATTTCTTGTTCCATCTGCATTCACTTTACGGCAAAGTTCTTCATTGTCCTCCGCAGCATCTACAGCAGTATATGCCGCACAATGGATCACTGCATCCGGACATATCTCTTTAATGACTTTCTTACACGCAGATGCATCTGTAATGTCCATCTCATCCACATCGACACCGATGCCTTCGATCCCTCTTTTTTTCAGTTCGTTCATCACATCATAGCCGAGCTGACCTTTTACGCCTGTCACTAATACTTTCATTGATTTTGTTTCCTCCAAAACGTCCGATTACAGTCTGTCACCATACATTTTTTCAAAATACTGACTATATTCGCCGCTGATGATATGCTCCCACCACTCTTTATTGTTTAAATACCACTCAATAGTCTGCTGAATACCGGTATCAAAAACATATTTTGGTTTCCATCCAAGCTCTGTCTCCATCTTTGTAGGATCGATCGCATAACGCATATCATGTCCCGGACGGTCTGTAACATATTTGATCAAACTCTCTGGTTTTCCAAGTGCCTTCAGGATTGTCTTTACAACCTCCAGATTTGTTCTCTCATTGTGTCCACCAATATTATATACTTCGCCAACACGTCCATTGCGGATAATTAAATCGATTGCAACACAATGGTCTTCCACATGAAGCCAGTCACGAACATTTTCTCCCTTTCCATATACTGGAAGTTCCTCATTTTCCAAAGCACGGCTGATAATCAATGGAATCAGTTTCTCTGGGAACTGGTAAGGACCATAGTTATTAGAACAACGTGAAATGGTTACTGGAAGTCCAAATGTTCTGTTATAAGCCATTACAAACAGATCTGCACTTGCTTTGCTGGAAGAGTATGGGCTGGAGGTGTGCAGTGGTGTTGTCTCTGTAAAGAAAAGGTCTGGTCTGTCTAAAGGAAGATCACCATATACCTCATCTGTGGAAACCTGATGGAATCTCTTTACTCCAAATGCTTTTGCTGCGTCCAAAAGAACAACTGTACCCATTACATTAGTCTGAACAAAAATTCCAGGATCTTTGATAGAACGATCTACATGACTCTCTGCCGCAAAGTTTACTACAACATCAAATTTTTCTTTCTCAAACAGATCAAAAATAAAGCTGCGGTCTGCGATATCTCCCTTTACAAACTTATAATTCGGCTTATTTTCTACTGGTTTCAGAGTCTCCAGATTTCCAGCATAGGTCAAAAGATCCAAATTGACGATTTCATCCTCTGGATATTTATTTACCATATAATGTACAAAGTTTCCTCCGATAAATCCAGCTCCGCCGGTTACTAAAATTTTCATATATTGTTCCTCTTTCTTTTTTCCTTTTTGTTTTATTATCTATATCTGATCTATCATGCTAAATCATAGCTTTCCAACTTGTAATGGATTATTTATCAATATATTTTCCAGCCAAAACATCCATTAGATATGCTCCATACTGATTTTTCTTCAATGGTTCAATATCTTCCAAAAGCTGTTCTTTTGTGATCCAATTCTTGCGGTATGCAATTTCCTCAAGGCAGGCAATCTTTCTATGCTGGTGAGTCTCCACTGTACGCACAAAATTGGTTGCATCTACTAAAGATTCATGTGTACCTGTATCCAGCCATGTAAATCCCTGCCCTAACAGTTCCACATCTAACTCGCCTTTCTCCAGATAAATCCTGTTCAGATCTGTAATCTCCAATTCTCCACGAGCAGACGGTTTCAGATTTTTTGCATACTCTACTACCTTATTATCATAGAAATAAAGTCCTGTTACACAATAATTACTCTTTGGCTGTTTTGGTTTTTCTTCGATAGAAATTGCTTTTCCGTTAGAATCGAACTCTACAATTCCAAACCGTTCTGGATCATCTACATAGTATCCAAACACAGTCGCTCCATTCTCCTTATTTGCTGCACGTATCAGTCTATTTTTCAGACCATGACCTGCAAAAATATTATCTCCCAATACCATTGCAACAGAATCATTTCCTATAAACTCTTCACCAATAATAAACGCCTGTGCCAGACCATCCGGTGAAGGCTGGACTGCATACTGTAAATGTACACCAAACTGATGTCCATCACCCAAAAGTGCCTCAAATCTTGGGGTATCTAATGGAGTGGAGATGATCAGAATCTCACGGATTCCCGCCTCCATCAAAACAGATAATGGATAATAGATCATTGGCTTGTCATAAATTGGCAAAAGCTGTTTTGAAGTTACCATAGTGAGTGGATACAATCTTGTTCCAGAACCACCTGCTAAAATAATACCTTTCATGTTGTCACCCTTCTTCCTTTTTCTTTTATATAGTATTGTTTTTATAGTTTGTGTCTTATTTTATGTTTTGTGTATGTTTTATGTATTTTTCGTAATTTTATGCCTGATATGGTCCGTAGCAAAGAAATACTCCTGCATCCTTTGTAATGTGCAGTACCCCATTCTTTTTCATCTTATCTTCCAAAAAACAACGGAATTCTTCATAACGGTCGCCAAGATACTCCTGCTGGTTTCCATGACAAGAAAGAATATAGTCTAAAATAGGTGCTGCCTGTGGAATCACAAGCTCATCCTCATACCGAACACATTCTACACTCTTAAAATACCGTTTTAAGATCGCCTGCCCGTTTTCCAGACCAAATACCTCATAAAGAGGAACTTCTGAAAGATTGATCCTCTCATCAAATTCGTGTACCATTTCAGAAATCTCTTTCATATGACTGCTTCCATATGTACTGCAAAGAAACATACCATCCGGTTTCATAACCCGGCATACTTCTTTCAAGCATAAATCTATATTTTTTAAATAAAACATTACATGATTTGCAATAACCCGATCAAATTCTCTATCATTTCCTGCAATCTTATGACAGTCAAATATTTTATAAAAAAATGGCAGTTTTTCTCCCAATTTTTCCTTTGCATCCTCGATCATTCCGGATGAAATATCAGACAATACAATCTTACAGTCTTTTGGAATCTTTTCCAGATTCATCTTCCACATTTCGCCATTGCCACAGCCTATCTCTAAGACACGCATTCCTGTCTTCATTTTCATCTGCCTAAACAGCCACGGAAACCATCCTTCCTGATTCACACCATATGCTTTATGCAAATGAATACGCACACTGGTATTGGCACCAGTTCTGTATTGTTCTGCAAGACTTTTTTCCATACTTATCAAATGGATCAAATGCAATATTGCTTTCCAGTCTACTGTATTCTCCTGTTCCAGAATCCTAGAAGCCTCATTCAATGCCTCTTCCACCTGCTGCAGACCTTCTATCTTATTTCGGATCAACTTTTTCTGCATCTTCAAAGAATGTTTTACATAATCACGGACATCCTCATTGAGTGAGATTGACCGGATTTCTTCCAGAGAGAATCCCAAATACTTCAGAGTCAGGATTTTTTGCAGCCTTGCAAAATCCTCATCCGAATACAGACGGTAACCAGATTCATTGACGCTGGATGGTTTCAGCAATCCCTGTTTATCATAGTACCGAATTGTACGGACTGACACGTTCGCTTTTCTGGCAAATTCTCCCGTTGTATACAAACGCCCCTCCATCTCTGCCTCCTCTCATGATACCATCTTAAAGCATGACGTAGGGTTAGTGTCAAGCCCTTTTCTATAATTATTGACAATTTTCCTGTTTTTTAAAAACTATAAAAGTTACATATAAATTTCTTATAAGATATATTCCATCTGGCAATCATAAGGTTCTTGTTTTACATGTTCTTCATTGTACTCTTCTGCCTCCACACATCCTAAAGAGCGATAAAATGCCTGTGTCTCTACCGCTGAATGTGCTGAGATATACAATTTTTCTCCTCCATGTTCTTTTGCCCATGCTGCTGCCATCAAAAACAGTGTTCTTCCAATTCCATGTCCTCTCATTTCCTCAGAAACATGGATACATGAAAGATCAAGATAATTTTTCTTTTTTCCTAAAGGTTCTGATTCTACTGAAACAAAACCTTTTAAAATCCCATCTACAAATGCTCCCTCTAACAAACCGCCTGTTTCTATTGTATGTTTCAAACATTTCACCAAAAATGCATAATCTTCCTCACTCCACTGGTCGATAAAAGGATCATCCTGAATGACCCATTCTTCATTCACATATCTCCAACACTTTCCTACCACCTGATGGCGCTCAAACTGTGCAAACAGATCACGGTTCAATTCTTTTGCTTCAATCTTTCGATACACAATCCCTTTCTCTGACCTATCATAATTCTTTTCTTTTTCCTTCATATATCCATCTGTAATCTTTGATGTTTGTTCCATATTGTTTGTCTCCTCTCTTTTTCCTGTTTTTTTACAAAAAAGACCGAACTCCCCAAATAGGTCATCCGGTCTTCTATTATTTTTGTAATTTACTCATATTTTTCTAAAAACAACTGCTTACTCATGTTTCATGCTCTCTGCAGATAGAAGCCACCTGCATGTATTGTCTCATGATTATACATTTTCTTCATTCATTTTACTTAACTTGATCGCCTGATCTGCTGCGATCAAGCTGTCAATGATCTCATCAAGATCACCATTCATGACAGAATCAATCTTATATAAAGTCAATTTAATTCTGTGTTCTGTCACACGTCCCTGAGGGAAATTATAAGTACGGATCTTCTCAGAGCGATCACCTGTACCAATCTGACTGCGTCTCTCCGCTGCTTCTTCACTCTGTCTCTTCTCTAATTCCATATCATACAATTTGGAACGCAGAAGACGAAATGCCTTGTCTTTATTCTGGAGCTGTGACTTTTCTGTCTGGCTGTAGATAACGATTCCTGTAGGAATGTGGGTCAAACGTACTGCGGAGTCTGTGGTGTTGACACACTGACCACCATTTCCAGAAGCACGCATAACATCAATACGACAGTCATTTAAATCGATCTGTACATCCACATCCTCTGCTTCCGGCATAACAGCTACTGTCGCAGTAGATGTGTGGATACGACCACCTGATTCTGTTTCTGGTACACGCTGTACACGATGTACACCTGATTCATACTTAAATTTAGAATATGCACCCTGACCAGTTACCATAAACACACATTCCTTAAAGCCGCCCAGACCATTCTCATTTACATTGATCAACTCTGTTTTCCAACGTCTGCTCTCTGCATAGTTTACATACATACGATACAGTTCTGACGCAAACAATGCTGCTTCATCACCACCTGCGCCTGCACGGATCTCCACCATAATATTCTTATCATCATTTGGGTCTTTTGGAAGAAGAAGGATCTTTAACTCCTGCTCTAAGCGCTCAATTTCTTTTTTGGCATCAGACAATTCCTCTTTTGCCATCTCTCTCATCTCTTCATCATTCTCTTCTTCCAAGATCATCAGACTGTCTTCCACCGTCTGTTTTGCTTTTTTATAAGCTGTATATGCCTCCACGATAGGGGAAAGGTCAGACTGTTCTTTCATTAACTTACGGAAACGGTTCTGATCCTGTACCACATCGGGATTATTCAATTCCTGTGTCAATTCTTCAAATTTCTTTAAAAGGTCATCTAATCTATCAAACATAAATTTTCTCCCGTTCTTATCACAATATTTTTTTCCAACATATCAAGTACAGGTAAAACCGCTAATGTGGACCATCCCCACCACATTTTTGAACCTCTCCGTCCGTCTTCTTTCCACTGCCATAACGTTTTTCCAATTTTATTTCGATTTTCTCTGTACCTTTCGGCATCCTGTCTTGATATACAGAATGATTCCAGCGTGCAGCTGCCACTCTGTCATTTCCGGCTAAATCTTGGATCACTCGTACCTCTTCAAACCCGTACTCTTCAAACAATCCCATCAATGCCTCTCCTTGGTCATAGCCTATCTCAAAATAGAGTGCAGCTCCCAAGTTTAGATAGTTTCCTGCATTGGCAAGTATCTTCCTGTAAAAATACAAACCATCTTCTTTTCCATCTAAAGCCAGCCTTGGTTCATGGTCACGGACTTCTGGTTCTAATTCCTCTATCACAGAAGATGGGATATATGGAGGATTTGAAACCAGAATATCATACTTTTTCTCCAAAGGAAGTGCATCAAACAAGTTACTTTCCAAAAGAATAAACTCTGTTTTATGCTGATCCTTTGTCCAAGTTTCCCATTTTTTTGCCAAATACTTCTCACCAAATTCAATCTTTTCCCATTTATCCAGAAAAGCCCCAGCCTTTTCACGTATTTGAGAATCCAAATACAGGGCTTTTACATTTTTCTCCGCTACATGCAGGGCATCTTCTGAAATATCCAATGCGGTCACACTCTCATATCTTCCTAATACAGCAAGACTTAAAGCAATGCAGCCACTTCCTGTACAAACATCCAAAACATGACTTTCCCTGTTTTTACACTCTTTTAACACAAGCTCTACCAATGTTTCTGTATCCTGACGTGGAATCAGCACAGATTGATCTACCTGAAATGGAAGCGCCATAAATTCCTGAACTCCTAAAATCTGTTGGAGCGGAATCCGTCTGGCACGTTTTTTTAGCATATCCTGATATCTTTCATCTCCTAAGCTCAACTGTTCATCTGACATTTCCCGTGTCCGTTCAAGGAAATAATGTGTTCTGTCAATATGAAATGCCTCTGACAGCAGATACCATGCATCCAATCCGGCATCCGGTACGCCAGCATCTTCCAGATATTTACTGCCTTCCTGAAGCAATCTTTCTAATGTTTTTGCCATCTCATGATTCTCCTTTCCTCTCTCAAACACTCGAAACCAAAGCATCCCTCAAAGCTAAAACAGATCCTGCATCATATCCTTTGTCTTATTGGTCTAATTCCAAAAGCGCACGCATAAATCTCTCCATATATTGTTTTTCTCCAATGGAAACTCTCAGACAATTTCCAAACTCTCCAACATTCGGATACATCTTAATCAGTATTTTCTTTTCCTCTTTCATACGATTTACAATCGTCTGTGCGTCTGTCTTAGGTTCAATAAAAAGGAAGTTTCCCGCATCTCCTTTGTGCCTATAACCATTCTTGTCAAGTTCCTCTAAAAGATATCTCCTGCCGCCCAAAAACGCCTCGATCAAGGAATCCAGCATTCTAGGAGTTGTCAAAATCTTCTCTGCAAACAGCATGGCAAACGCATTGACATTATGAGGAGTACAATATTTCTGAATATATTGAATATCCTCTGGATGACCAACAACATATCCAAGGCGACATCCCGCCATAGAAAACAGTTTAGAAAATGTTCGGGTCACTAGCACTCTTCTATGTTTTAAAGCATACTTTATAAATGTCTTTGGATAGAAGTAGTGATATGCTTCATCCACAAGCATTGTGATCTCCTTTTCTCTACAGATCTTAAAAATTTGTTCAAATTCTTCTTCTGTATAGACATTCCCCATTGGATTATTCGGATTCAAGAGAATCACCATCTGAGTTTCCTCTGTAAGCTCAGAAATGATATCATTGATATCCATTGTCAGATCTTCTCTGTATGGAACTTTAACAAAATTTCTTCCATACATCTCTGAATATACCTGAAACATAAAATAAGATGGAACTACGCCTACAATACGTCCATGAACGGAGGTAAATGCCTGAATCGCATACCGGATGGCTTCAGCAGACCCATTTGTCACACAAATATGATGGATGTCTGTCCCCACATGCTCTGCCAGAACCTGAGTAAAATGCAGAGTTTCCGGATACTGTGCAACAAACTGCGGAGTCACTTTGGAAAGGACAGAGTCAATAAACTCTTGTGTAAGCCCGCCCGGATTTTCATTGAGATCCAATCTAAGATAATCTTTTCTTTCATTCTGGTCAAAAATCCTGACCAAATCCTTAATGTTCTCATTCAGACAATACATATTTTTCCCCTTCCATCTTTTTCATACTTCCTGCAAGTGAAACAAATCTCAATTTCTCTATCTGTTTTTGTCAAAACTCTCCCTTATTTTTGCCAGGAATATGTGTTTTCCGGAAATGTTTCCTCCAGATACTTCTTCCAATCAAATACTGCTTCCACTGCAGTAATTGCCACTTCGATCATAGCATCATCCGGCTCTTTCGTTGTAAGCCCCTGCATCCAAAGTCCCGGCTTAGAAAGCATATTGACGAAAGCAGAGTCGCTTCTTCCAGCCAGACGTAAAAATTCATATGAAACCCCGGCAATCACCGGAATAAGCAAAATCCTGCTCAATATACGCATCCATACGGTATCCACACGTATTACCATAAAAAACAGGATACTGATCACCATAACGATCAACAGAAAACTTGTTCCACAGCGCTTATGCTCTTTGGAACTCTTTCTGACATTTTCCACATTCAGTTCCAATCCATGTTCCACACAATTAATACATTTATGTTCTGCTCCATGATACATAAATGTCCTCTTGATATCCGGCATTCTGGAAATCACTTTTATATATGCAATAAAAATCATAATTCGGATAAGACCTTCCAAAAATGCCATCACAGTATCAGATTTGATTACTGTTCTAAAAATTCCTGCGATCAAAAGCGGCAGTACCATAAAAATCAGAATTGCCATCACTACAGAGCATACCATGACAGCTCCCATCAGTACTTTTTCCACCTTTTCTCCGAAAACTTTATCCATCCAAAGTTCCAGTTTGCTTGGTTCAGAATCCTCATCATCCTCAAAAAATCCTGCTGAAAATGTCAGTGTACGCATTCCAAGGATCATAGAATCCGCAAAATTAAACACTCCCCGGATAAAGGGTAATGCCAAAAATGGCACTTTTTCTGTCAGGCTCACATAGCGGTTCTTTTCTACCGCGATCTCTCCATCCGGCTTTCTCACTGCTGTCGCATAGTCATCCTGATTTTTCATCATAATCCCCTCAATGACAGCCTGACCGCCAATTCCAGAATACTTCATATAAATTAAGCCTCCAAAAAAACAAAAAGAGATGCTGCAAAATTCATTGTGACCTTCTGCAACATCCCCATATTCTCATAAACTATTTAGTTCATACCATACTTACGGTTGAACTTATCGATACGTCCGCGAGCTGCAGCAGCTTTCTGCTGGCCGGTGTAGAATGAATGGCACTTGGAACAAACTTCTACGTGGATATCTTTCTTTGTAGAACCTGTTACAAACTCATTTCCACAGTTGCAGACAACTTTTGCCTGATAATATGCTGGATGAATTCCTTCCTTCATGATAATCACCTCTTACCCTTTCTTATATTTGCGGTTTCCAACCGCAGGTGTATCGTCTTTTAAGACAGCTTAGTCAGTATATCATAGATTTTCTCTGATTGCAAGCAGAATTCCTTTAGAAAAAAGCAAATTTCCCCTGAAATTCTGCTGATTTAACGATAATCGGAATAAGAATGAAATAGTCTCTTTACTACATCATAGGAAAGTTTTCTTCTTCTGTATTCATCTACAATCCCTTTATTGTTCATAGTGCGAGGACGATTGCTGAACCACTCAAAGCTGATGCGTACATCACAGAACTGCCAGATAAAGATACCACTGCATCCCTCCAGATCAAGCACAGCCTTGATCTGATCCTCCAATGCTTTCGCCTGATATTCCTCAGACCACTTACACAAAGTTGGTGTCCTGTATCCATAAATAGCTCCTGCCCCAATTTCTGTTACTAGGAAAGGCTTTCCGCTTCCATCACTTGTCTGTACCCAATCATAAATATCTGCAACATAATCAGCCGCCTTGCTGTCATGATACCATTCCGGATATAAATTATATGATACGATCTCTGGAAGCCCCAAACAGATATCTGTCTTAAATCTACAGCTAGCTGATGATCTTGGTCTGGAAGTATCCATCTTTTGGATCAGATCATATTGTTTTTTATAACATTCATATCCATATTCTGTATCACTTGCACACTCATTTAAAATTCCCCATATAATAATAGATGGATGGTTGATATGAGCTGTGATCATCTCCTGAATGCAGGTCTCCGCCTGCTCTTCAAAGTGAGGATTCTGCATTTGCTCCAAAGAAAGTCCTCTGGCATGATTTTCCTCCCATACCAGAATTCCCTGCTCATCGCACAGATCCAAAAACAGTTCATCATTTGGATAGTGGGTAGTACGGATCGCATTTGCTCCCAGATCTTTTGCAATCTGAAGATCCTGCTGGATCGCTGCAAATGGAAGAGCACAACCAAACATTGGATGATCTTCATGACGGCAAAAGCCTTTTATACGAATTTTTCTTCCATTCAAAAGAATATCTTTTCCTTGCACCTCGACAGTACGGAATCCCAAACGCTCTATCAAGTCGTCTACAGGCTCTTCTTGATTCCAAAGTACTGCCGAAATTGTATAGAGTTTTGGATTTTCCATTTCCCACATCTGGGCATCTTTAGCCCAAAGCTCTATCTGGATCTCCTTTTCCTCCCTTGCCTTTAAAGAAAACTCAATTGTCTTTTCTTCCATCTCTTCCAGATTGATATTCAGTTTATATTCTCTGTCATCTTGAGATATGGAATTCACCTTGGCGGTTATCAAAGCCTTCCAGCCATCTTCTGTCTTTACTGGTACTGCATGAAGATATTCTATATAAGCATCTTTCAGACTTTCCATGAGCACGCCTCTTGTAACACCTCCATAGCTCATATAATCATTTGGTACATGGAGTGCACTCTCTTCACTGAATCGGTTATCTGCATAGACTTCCAACCTATGCATTCCTGCTTCCAGATCTTCTTTTAACACAGTAAATGGCGTATATGCATTATAATGTCTTCCTGCCTCCTTACCATCTATATAGATCTTGGCTGTATGGCTGACCCCTTTAAATATGAATCTAACTGTTCCTTTTGCATAAAAATCTTTTTTAAATATACCAACTCCTCGATATGCCGAAAACTGCGGAAGACTCTCCCAACAGCATGGAACTACTACCGGATATACTTTTCCCACGTTTTCTCCACTACAAGGTGAAAATTCCCAAAGGCTGTCACTTAATTCCTGAATTTTTCTGATCTCATTCGTACAGTAAGTCCTGATCATTTGAACTCCCTTCCAGATAGATCCTGCATTCTTATATAGTATGCTGTTATCTGCTTTTATTATCTTATTTATTATAGCACTTATTGTCTTATTATTATTTTACTACTTTTATCGCTTTCTATTATTTTTCTCTTTTTTATATTACGATACTAGGGTCAAAAGGTCAATAAATCCGCTGAAATCTTGCTTGCAGAAGCACATAGTGCAAAGCAATCCAGTAGCAGAGGATCAAAAAATCTCTTAACCCAAATATCACATTATCCCTTAATACCAGAAGTTGCAACACCCTCTACAAAATATCTTTGTAAGAATACAAACAGAACTAAAACAGGGATCAATGCCACAGTTGCTGCTGCCATGATCAACGCATAGTTGGATGAATACTGTGAATTAAACAAACGCAGCATAAGCTGTACTGTTTTCTTCTCTGTAGAAGACAGATAGATCAATGGACCCATAAAATCATTCCACTCAAATACAAATGATGTGATACACAATGTCGCAACTGCCGGTTTAGAAAGAGGAACCATGATTTTTGCCCAAATCCCATACTCACTTAGTCCATCTATTCTAGCTGCCTCCAAAAGTTCTGTTGGAATCCCCATAAAGAACTGACGCATCAAAAATACACCGGTTGCTGTAAACGCATGCATAAGGATCAATCCCAGATGGCTGTCAGTCATACCAAATATTGTCATCATCTTATACTGCGGAACCATATAAACCTGCCATGGTATCGCTATTGTCATGACATACATCATAAAAATAGTATCTCTGCCCTTAAATTCCAATTTTGCAAACGCATATGCTGCAAAACTGGAAGTTACCAGCTGTAAGATTGTTGTACAGATCGTCAATTTTGTACTGTTCCAAAAACCAGTCACCAGAGGAACTTTACTCCAGATCTCTTTATAATTTGACCATTGGGGATCGGTTGGAATCCACTGAATCGGAAAAGAAAATACATCTTTCTCTATTTTTAATGAGGAAGAGATCATCCAGGCAAAAGGAATCAGCATCACAATTGACATTAAAATTAAAAGTGTATATACCAAAACTGTTTTAATGGTGTTGGCTGTTCTATGTTTACTTTTTCCCATACTCCCCACCCCCTAATTATTGACAAATTTCTTCTCAAACTTAAACTGGATAAATGTAACTGTAATAACAATCGCAAACAAGATCATGGCAAGTGCACTTGCATATCCAAACTTTGAACTTACAAATGCGGTATTATAAATATGGTAAGCCAATACCTTTGTAGCCTCACCAGGACCACCCTGTGTGGTAATATACATTGTATCATAAGACTTAAATGCACTTACCATCAGCATCATCAGGATATAAAACGTGGTAGGCATAACCCCCGGCCATGTCACATGTCTGAACTGCTGCCACTTATTCGCTCCATCCAGCGCAGCCGCTTCATACAAATCTCCTGATACTCCCTGTAAAGCAGCCAGATAAACGATCATATAGTATCCAACACCTTTCCACACAGTCAGACCAATGATCGTTGGCATCGCCCATGTGGTAGAAGCAGCCCATCTCGGAGGATTTTCAATACCCAAAGCCATCAGCATACTATTGATCGGTCCTCTGTCTGGATTAAACAACGCCATCCACACTACAGCGATCGCTACTAAAGAAGCAACATAAGGGAAAAACAATACAGAACGGAAGAATACTTTTCCTTTTAAAGGCTTATTCATCAAAATCGCAAGTCCCAATGCAAAAGCAAGCGTAACTGGCACAGTTACAGCAGTGTAATACAATGTATTTAATAGCGATTTTACAAAACTTTTATCTTTTGTGAACATGTAAATAAAGTTTTCCAGACCAACAAATTTAATCTTTCCTCCTGAATTCCATTCACAAAAACTTAACAGCAATGAAAAGACGATCGGTACAAATGTAAAAATCAAAAATCCAATTAAATTTGGCAAAATAAATGAATATGCTACCAGTGTTTTTCTTTTCTTAAGTGACACATGTTTTGCCATACAGAATCCTCCTTTAAAAATACAGCCGTCCAGAAGTCTGATATGATACCTCCAAACGGCTGTAATGCTTTCTAATACTTACAGGCTATTCTGCCAGAAGTTCTCCTATACGCTCTTTAAGATTTGCAATACCCTCTTCCGGAGTCTCGCTCTTAGTCATGATTGCACTGTGCTCTTCTTTAAATATATTATCAATTTCTTTGCCTTTTGCATTCATAGGCTGCTCTACAAGGTTCTTAGGCAGATTCACAATATACTTAGAAAGTCCTTCTGGTACAGTCGGATATTTGTCGTGCAAACTATCAAAAATCTTTCCAACAGATTCAGAACTATATCCTGGAACGATACCACAATTTGCTAGAACCTCTGCTCCTTCTTCTCCACAGGCAAATGTGATAAATTGCCATGCTTCTGCAGGATGCTTTCCGTATGCACCGATGGATACTGGTGTTACGCCTCCAATACAATTCTCATTTGCGATTCCTTCATTATTAGGCATAGCACAAACACCCCAGTTAAAATCTTTAGAATTCTCACACAGCATATTGATATACCATGTTCCCATCTGAAGCATTGCTGCCTGCTGATTGTAGAATACACCACTGTAATGAATATTAGAAGATTTCAAAGCGCCATAATCTTGAACCAGTCCCTCATCCTGCATAGCAACAATCTCATTGTAGTATGGAAGCAGGCTATCGTATGTAGATGGATCATCAAACTTAAACTGTTCTGTTCTTGCTGGGTACATATATACATTACTTGGCCAAGTATGTACATGTGCTCCATATACCTTTTCATTCGCCTCGCCACTTGTCATCTTCTTTGCCAGCTCATGATATTCAGCCATTGTCATGCCATCCTGTGGATAATCAACTCCTGCCGCATCAAATAAATCTTTATTATAGAAAATCAGCTGATTATCATAACGGAATGGAAGCGCATATGTTTTTCCATCTAATTTTAACTGATCTAACAGACCATTGTAGTTATCTGCATTGAAACTTTCATCTGTCTTCAAATACTCATCCAATGCATAGATATGTCCCTGCTCAATAAGTGCTGATAAAGCCGGAGTGCCTTTTGTAAATACGACATCAAAATCCTGTTTTCCACTTAACTGTGTTGTAACAACATTATCATACTCATCTGCAGCAAGCTCTACCACTTCCACTTTAATATTAGGATATTTTGCTTCAAACGCTTCTATGATCGTCTTAAAATATGTTACATTGCTATAGTCCCATAAAACCACTCTTAGTTTCACATCTTCTCCAGTAGCCTGTGCCACTTCAGAAGGGGCTTCTTTTGAGGCATCTGCTTTTTTGTCACCTCCACATCCTGTCAATGCTCCAGCGATCATTGCCGCTGCCATAAAACCTGCCAATACTCTGTGTTTTCTCATATTGTCCTCCTGCTCGTATAAAATTTAGTAAATAGTTACATTCTGTTCATCCGACCTTTTTGGTATTTATTTATATTTTATCATAAATTTTATTTGATTTTATGTGAAAAACTGCTATAATTACAGCATATTCTGCTATTCAATATATAATTTTCTTATTACACTTATATTTACAAAATTAATCAAATATTTTCTTTCAATTGTTGATTTTTAAGGAGGGATTTCTATTTTTACTGAATTTTATCAGGAGATATTGCCAAACTATCTTCTTTCACACAAACAGACCTCCGAAGAGACGAAATGGAATATCCATATGCATCCAGACTCCTTGGAGATTTTACTATTTAAAAAAGGAAATGTAGACTTTTATATCAATAACCAGTTCCTGCATCTTCGTCCTGGTGATTTAATCCTAATTCCCCCAAAATTAGTACATGGTTACTGTTCTAAAGACTGCTCACCCTATGAACGAATCCCCGTCCATATATCAGAAGATTTTGCAGCTACTCTCTGCACAGAACAGAATGATCTTCTAAAATGTTTTTCTCAAAATGAACCACGTTTCCTTCGTATGGAAAAACACCAGATATCCCTATATGAAATGTATGTTGACAGTGCAATTTCCTATTTGAAAGAAAATCAATTTGGTCAGGATATTTTCATCAAATCCACTCTTTCTCTGATTCTTTTGCTTATCAACACTACAGATCAGAATATTTCTATCAATACTGCAAAAGATGTGTTTCCGGAATTGATTTTCCGTACACTTGCCTATATTGATAAACATTACACAGAAGAGATTTCCGTACAGACAATTGCTGATCATCTTGGAATCAGTTCTTCCAGACTATGCCATGTATTTAAAAATTTCATGGGTGTTTCTTTGTGGAATTATGTCATTACCCAGAGAATACAACTCGCAAAACTTTTACTAGATGAAGGTTCTTCCATCACCAATGCCTGTTATGAATGTGGTTTTCAGGATTACAGTCATTTTCTGAGAAGTTTTCACAACATTGTAGGAATAACACCCAAAAAGTATATACAGGGTATATTGATGCACCAAGTTTCACCACACACACACAATATCAACCTCAAAAAATGTACTCTGTATGCCCCGTCATCTCATTCATTTTCTATTGCCCCATCTGCCAGATCATGGGCAGATTCCATCAAATAAGTTTACAAAAACAGCTTTGTACTTCCTTACCATACGGAAATACAAAGCTGTCTGTATAAATCTACTATTAAATTTGACCTTCCAAAACTTTTTCTACAAAATCATGATTGGTATTTGTTCTATAAAACAGATCCAGAATCTTTTCTACTCCCTCATCCGCTTTCATACCACTTGTTATGCGACGCACTTTCTCTACAGCTTCTGCCTCTTGTTCTGTCAGTAAAAGATCATCTCTTCTTGTACCGGATTTCAATATATCAATTGCTGGGAAGACTCTCTTTTCTGAAAGTTTTCTATCCAGAACCAACTCCATATTGCCAGTTCCTTTGAATTCCTCAAAAATCACATCATCCATCCGGCTTCCTGTATCCACTAAAGCAGTGGCAAGGATCGTAAGACTTCCGCCCTCTCTCATGTTTCTTGCAGCGCCAAAAAATCTCTTTGGCATATGAAGCGCTGCCGGATCAAGACCTCCGGATAATGTACGACCGCTTGGTGCTACAGTCAGATTGTATGCTCTTGCCAGACGAGTGATACTGTCTAAAAGAATAGTGACATCTTTTCCATGCTCTACCAAACGCTTTGCACGTTCAATAACCATCTCAGAAACCCTCTTGTGATGATCTGGCAATTCATCAAATGTAGAATAGATCACCTCAACATTCGGCCCTGAAATCGCCTCTTTAATATCTGTAACTTCCTCTGGACGTTCATCGATCAAAAGGATGATAACGTGCATCTTGGGATGGTTTATGGTGATCGCCTTAGCAATCTGCTTCAAAAGGGTTGTCTTTCCTGCTTTTGGCGGAGAAACGATCATACCTCTCTGCCCTTTTCCGATTGGAGAAAGCAGATCTACGATCCTCATTGCAACAGATGTTTTCCCCTTTGTCTCCAAATGAAGTTTAGAATTTGGAAAAATTGGTGTCAAATCTTCAAAATTTGGTCTTCTCTCTGCCACACTTGTTGGATAGCCATTGATGGATGTAACATAAAGTAAAGCTGCAAATTTTTCGGCAGCAGTCTTGATCCGTCTGCTTCCTCTCAGCATATCTCCTGTTTTCATATTAAAACGGCGGATCTGAGATGGTGCAACATATACATCATCATCTCCAGGCAAAAAGTTTTCACACCGAATAAAACCAAAACCATCTGGCATCACTTCCAAAATACCATGTGCTTCTACACCACTATCCAAATCAGACAATTCCTGCTGTGACAGCTCTTTATAGGCATTTCTTGGATATGGATTATTATTGTATCTCATCGTCTTTGCCCCTGATTCCTGCTGCGTCTGACGTACAGAAGAAATCGTGGTCTGCTGCATAGTCTGAGATACCACACTCTGCTCTTGTGCAGTCTGAGATACTTTATTCTGAAATGCTATACTTTGGGAAGAACTATTCTGAGAACTATTCTGGGATATTTCACTTTCTATCTGTGCACCTTGCATACCTTCTTTTTGTGTACTTTCTAGGCTGTCTAAATGCTCATTCTGTCTCTTTTCATCAATCTCACACAGCAAATCAATAATTTCTGATTTGCGCAGTGTGGTAACACTTTTAATTCCTTGTCCCTTCGCCAATTCTCTTAATTGGGTTAAAGGTAAGGTCTGTAATTTTTCACGCATATTTTTTCTCCTAACTTCTTTGCTTTACAGTCTGCCTTGGCTCTATTCTTTCTCAAGATCCAACACATACTTGTATATTTGCAACTACATATTATTAATAAAATAATTACTTGGGGATTAATAAGGAATTTAGAATCAATAAGAAAGCGGGTCTTTATCTCATTTCTGACCACACTATCTTTAGTATAGACTATTTTAGGATAAAAATAAAGTGATTTATTACTTTTTTTATTTTTCCGCTTATTTTTGTTTTTCTAAATTGCTCAAATATGCCCTTACCTGCTTTTCATATCCCAATTCACCCGGCTCATAGAACCTTACATCTTCCATTCCATCTGGAAGATACTGCTGATCTACATAGTGACCTGGATATTCATGTACATATCGATATCCAATCCCATGCCCTAACTTGTCCGCTCCTGAATAATGATGATCCTGTAAATGTACCGGTACTGGAGGATTTTTTTGATTTCTCACTGCATCCAATGCTTTGTCTATTGCCATATAAGATGCATTACTCTTTGGTGCTGTGGCAACATATACCACTGCCTGTGCCAAGGGGATTCTCGCTTCTGGCATTCCTAATCTCTCAACTGCCTGTGCTGCACTGACAGCCACGACCAAAGCCTGAGGATCTGCCATTCCTACATCTTCTGCGGCACAGATCATAATTCTTCTGGCAATAAACTTGATATCTTCTCCTGCATCCAGCATTCTGGCAAGATAATATATAGCCGCATCAGGATCTGAACCTCTCATACTCTTAATAAAAGCAGAAATCGTATCATAATGATTATCTCCACTCTTATCATAATGGACAACACGTCTTTGGATACACTCCTGAGCAACCAAAAGTGTAATATGGATCTTTCCGTCTTCTAATGGCGCAGTTGTCAAAATTCCAAGTTCCAGTGCATTTAACGCAGAACGTGCATCTCCTCCTGCTGTTTCTGCCAGAAAATCCGCTGCATCCTCGTCTAAAACTGCCTGAAAGCTCCCCATCCCTTTTTTTTCATCGCAGACTGCCCTATACAAAAGTTCTCTGATATCTTCTTTTTCCAGAGGCTTCAATTCAAACACCGCTGAACGTGACAAAAGCGCACCATTCACCTCAAAA
>CAJMNU010000003.1 GCA_905214855.1 uncultured bacterium
ACAGGCATTTTTCTCTTTGTCAGTAGCAGGAAATGGAACATTGATCTATGGTTCATACCTTCATGATGATGAGGATATTCCGGCATCTGCCCGCAACGTGGCGTTTTTTGATACCATTGCAGCAACTCTTGCTGCTCTGGTGATCATTCCAGCTATGGCAACAATGGGCGCACAGCTCGATCAGGGAGGTCCAGGTCTTCTCTTTATTTTCCTTCCGAGTCTGTTTAAGGGA
This sequence comes from uncultured bacterium, assembly GCA_905214855.1. Classification (GTDB taxonomy): domain Bacteria; phylum Bacillota; class Clostridia; order Lachnospirales; family Lachnospiraceae; genus CAJMNU01. The sequence continues at coordinate 233 of CAJMNU010000003.1, forward strand.
CTGACAGGAGGAACTATCATTGCCATTGTATTTTTTGTGGCAGTTACCTTTGCGGGAATGACTTCTCTTATTAATCTGTATGAAGCACCAATTGCTACTGTGCAGGAAAAATTCCATTTGGGACGGACTTCTGCCTGCCTTGTGGTAGGGGCTGTAGGTGCTGCGGTTTCCATCTGCATTCAGGGTATTGTATCTGACTGGATGGACATTGTTTCCATTTATATCTGTCCTCTGGGGGCAGGACTTGCAAGTATTATGTTCTTCTGGGTACTGGGCAGAAAATTTGTAGAAACTGAAGTAAACAAAGGGAGAAAGAAGCCAATTGGAAACTGGTTCTATCCATTAGGAAAATATGTGTTCACCGGAATGTGTATTCTGGTACTGATCGTAGGAGCAGTGATGGGAGGAATTGGCTGATCCATGTTTATAGATATGAATATGAACGGCTAAAATAGAGAAAGAGACCAGAAAACCATGCAAGATTAGCGGATTTTCTGGTCTTTTTACTCAAGATTGGAGATGGAGAAAAAAGATGGATATCAGAAAAAGATGGAATACGATTTTGGCATCAGCAGCTTTTGCCTGCATTTTGTGTGCATCATCTGCCCTTGCTGATACAAATGAAAATGATACACATGAAAAGACAGAGGGAAAAGAAGTACAGATTTTATTCACCCATGATATGCACTCTCATCTGGACTCCTATAAAGCGGAAAAAGATGGAAGTACAGTAATGATCGGTGGATTCGGAAAGTTAAAAACCCTGACAGAGGAAAAACGTGAACAGTGTCCGTCTACATTTCTGGTAGATGGAGGAGATTTTTCCATGGGAACTTTGTATCAGACCATTTATGAGACAGAAGCACCAGAAATTACGCTGATGGGACAGATCGGATATGATGCAGTTACTTTTGGAAATCATGAGTTTGATTACAGAAGTCAGGGAATCTCCAATATGCTCCACATGGCGGCAAAACGGGCACAAGAGGTGGGGAAGTATCACTTACCTGCCCTTGTAAGTGCCAACATTGACTGGGAGAAAAATACTTCCAGTGACAATCTTCTGGTAAAAGAGGCTATGGAAGCCTATGGAAGCACACCATATGTTGTGATAGAACGAGGCGGGGTACGGGTTGGCATTTATGGAGTGTTGGGAAAAGATGCAGATGAATGTGCACCGGAAAGCGGTTTGGAATTTGAGGATATTGTAGAGACTTCCAAAGATATGATAGAACAGCTGAAAAAGGAGCAAGTGGATATGATCATTTGTCTTTCTCATAGCGGAACGAGCGAACAGGAAGAAAAATCAGAGGATGAGATTTTGGCCAGAGCAGTTCCTGAAATAGACGTGATCATCAGTGGGCATACCCATACTACATTGGAAGAAGTGATCCAGTATGGAGACACTTATGTGGTGTCAGCAGGTTCTTGTTGTGAAAATCTGGGAGAACTGCATCTGAGCAGAAAAGAAAATGGCAGATGGAACTTGGAAAAGTATCTTTTGAATCCGTTAGATGAAACAGTTGAAGAGGATGAAGGGATAAAAGAGCAGCTTGCAGAGTATAAGAAAAAGGTCAATGAAGGGTATCTCAGCCGATTTGGATATACGTTTGATCAGGTATTAGCAGAAAATCCAGTGGAGTTTACCCAAATGGATGAGTTTGCAGAAAAGCACGAAGAAGATCCGTTGGGAAGTATGATCGCGGATTCTTATGTATATGCAGTACAGCAGGCAGAAGGAGAGAAGTATGAGAAAGTGTATGTGACCATTTCTCCGTCAGGTGCGATCCGAGATACTTTCCAGCAGGGAAAAGTAACCGTATCCGATGTATTTAATGTCAGCTCACTGGGAATTGGCGCAGACCGGATACCGGGCTATCCATTGGTCAGTGTGTATCTGACTGGTAAAGAGTTAAAGACAGCAGCAGAAATTGATGTCTCTATCTCTCCGATTATGACTTCAGCTCAGTTGTATCCCAGTGGACTCCGCTGGACATACAACCCAAACCGAATGTTGCTAAACCGAGTGACAGATGTAGAGTTTGTCACCAATGTTCCTTATACTGGAGGAGAAGAGACAGAAGAGATCATAGATGATCAGTTATATCGTGTTGTGGCTGGACTTTATTCTGCTCAGATGCTTGGAACGATTGAAGATGCATCTATGGGACTTTTGAAGATTACGCCTAAAGATAAGGATGGACAGGTGATTCAGGATTTTGAACAATATATCATACACGATCAAAATGGAGCAGAAGTAAAAGAATGGTATGCTCTTGCTTCTTATTTGGAATCTTTTGAACAAAACGAAGAAGGTATGCCAGAGATCCCTCTGTATTATGAAGAGGCGGAGGGAAGAAAACAAATGGAGGATAGCCGTAATCTGATGGATATTCTAAAAAAGCCAAATAAATTTGCTTGGTTTCTCTATGGTGGTATCACGATTTTGATTGTACTGATAGCAGGGATTGTGAGAATTATCATAAGAAAACGGAAGAGACGTAAGGAAAAAAAGAATTTTTAAAGTATATGAAATGGAAGCATCCGAAAGAATTCTAAAAGTGAAAGAGTTCTTTCGGATGCTTTACGTTTCAGATTTTGTTTTTATGACTCATTTGACTTTGTTTGGCTTGTCTGTACAACCGACATATGCTGCCATTTTCCGCCCAGATAACGGAAAAAGCTGACAATAGCAGTTAAAGTCCATGTAAGTGCAGTTGTCCACCAGATACCCCACATCCCGATAAAAGGGATCATAGTAAGAGGTTTTGCAAGACCTACACGTCCGACAACTTCCATAAAACCATTGATCATGGCATAATTGGCATCTCCAGCTCCGTTTAACAGATTGCGGGTAACATAGATCATTCCAAGAGGAAAGTAGAAAAAGCCTGTGATCCGAATACCCTGTGCGCCAATCCGAATCACCTCCGGATCGCTCACAAAAATTTTCATAATGGCAGCTCCGCCAAAGAAAGATACTGGAATCATAAAAAGACTGAATGCCAGACATATGAGAGTGGCAGAATGATAGCCTTTTTTGACACGGGAAAGATTTCCGGCACCAATGTTTTGACCAGTAAAAGTAGCCATAGCAGCACCAAGAGAGCCAAATGGCTGGTGTATCAGCTGTTCAAAACGCCCGTTTGCGGTAAATGCAGCGACAACAACAGCACCAAAGCTATTTACAACACGCTGTAAGACAACACATGAAAGAGCGATCATAGCATTTTGAAGCGCAACTGGAATTCCAATGTTGCAGCATTGACGGATCAAAGAGCAGTCAGGGCGGAAGTATTCCTTTGGCATATGGAAATAAGAAATCCGTGTCCATGCGTAAAAAATACAGCCACAGGCAGCAACAATTTGTGCGATGATCGTAGCAAATGCTACTCCAAATACACCCCATTGAAATACAATAACGAACAAAAGATCCAAAATAACATTTAAAACACAGGCAACAATCAAAAATAAAAGAGGAGTCTTGGAATCACCAAGCGCTCTGAGGATAGAAGAAATCCCATTATAAGCTGCTACAGCAATGAGTCCAAGGCAGCTTACCTGCATATAGATCACAGATCCATCAATGATTTCTTCTGGTGTCTTTAAAAGATGCATGATAGGTCTTGCGAGGACAGCTCCAAGAATACCAGTCAGTAAGGAAACGACAGTAAGGAGCCAGATCGTGTTTGCAATGGTCTTTTGCAGATATTTAATATCTTTTGCGCCATAGTACTGGGAAACAATGACTCCAATACCGATGGAAAGCCCCTGACTGAGAGAAAAAAATAAAAAGTTTATGGATCCAGCTGCGCCAACACTGGCAAGGGCATTTGAACCTACATATTGACCGACTACAATAGAATCCACCATGTTATAAAACTGCTGGAACAGATTACCGATCAAAAGAGGAATAGTAAATCCCAAAAGGAGAGTCAGAGGACGACCATGCGTCATGTCATAAGTTGCTTGCCTTTTCATGATAGAATTTTAACCTGCCTTTTTTGAAAAAATGTGTGAAAAAATTATGTAACATTCATGGAAAATCGTGTTTTTGAATCCGGATTCATCGATTTGCGTACAGTTTAATACGTTACAAGAAAAAAATCAATACTAAATCGTATTTAATTTTGTTGAGTCATCAAAATAAAAATGGTATGATAGAAAATAGAGAAAAAAAGAATAATTCGTTAAATAATCCGTTAAAAAAATAGAAAAACAGGAGGTTTTTTGATGAGACTGGAGAAGGCAGAATTTAAAGGAAAACAGATTTACAAATTGATCGGCGAGGACTTGGAGGCATGGGTATGTCCGGAAGATGGAATGAACGTATACCGTATCATATATCATGGAAAAAGAGTCATTGCGTGGGATGATACAAGATTTGAAAGCGGGGCTACCTATGGGATCCCTGTGCTGTATCCTACCCCAAACCGCAGTGAAAATCTGAAGATCCATGTTGGAGAGGATGCATATGATGCAAGAATGCATGGCTTGGTGCGCTGCCTCCCATTTGCAGTGACAAAAGAAGTGTGCCTTGAAAAGGAAGTGCTTTTAGAGGGAAGTTTGAAATGGGATGAAACTCAGGTGGATTTTGGAATGTTTCCATATCACAGCATACTTAGAATCCGTGTCAGCATCCGTGGAAATGTGATGAACTGGGAATATGAGGTTGAGAATAGAGAAGAGAAAGAGCTGCCATATGGAATTGCGATCCATCCGTTCTTCGACAAAAACGGACAAAATGTAAAAATATCTGTTCCAGTCGATGCGTTTATGGAGATGACGGAAGAAAAGATCCCAACCGGAACACTGATCCCAATGGAAGAGACTGGGGTTGAGCTAAGAAAACCAGTTTCTGTAGAAGAATTGGACTTAGACCATGTCTATACAAAATATCATGAAAAAGAACCTATTTGTCTGCTTTATGAAGATTTTAAAGTGGAGATCGATGCAACAAAAGAATTTACACATGTGGTTGTCTTCACACCAAAAGCACCATTTTTCTGTGTAGAGAATCAGACATGTTCTACAGATTGTTTTAATCTGTATCATAAAGGAATGAGAGAAGAATCTGGTCTTGAATTTGTAGCACCAGGTGAGAAAAAGAGCGGTAAATTAAAGTTTACATTTTCCCGATGATCTGGTTTTCCAGAAGAGTTAGGGCGACACCCCTCAACATATGTAAGCTAAGGATAGCACAATCTATACGATAATCCAAGTAAAAAGAATTTTTAGAGAACATTAAAAAATATCCCAGAAAGAACCTGAGATCCTTTCTGGGATACTTATATGTGATTTCTATATAGTGTTATCTTGAATTAGCCAAAGTATCTCTTCAGCAGACCTTCGAATGCTCTGCCATGACGAGCTTCGTCTCTTGCCATCTCATGAACAGTATCATGGATTGCATCCAGATTAGCAGCTTTTGCTCTCTTAGCCAGATCAAACTTACCAGCAGTAGCGCCATTCTCAGCATCTACACGCATCTCCAGATTCTTCTTGGTGGAGTCAGTAACAACTTCGCCTAATAATTCAGCAAATTTAGCAGCGTGTTCAGCCTCTTCCCATGCTGCTTTCTCCCAGTACAGACCGATCTCCGGATAGCCTTCTCTGTGAGCAACTCTTGCCATAGCCAGATACATACCAACTTCTGAACATTCACCTTCGAAGTTTGCTCTTAAATCAGCAAGGATATCTTCGCTCACACCCTGAGCAACACCTACAACGTGCTCAGCTGCCCATGTTCTCTCACCAACCTGCTCTGTGAACTTCTCAGCTGGTGCTTTACAAATTGGGCAAAACTCTGGAGCTGCATCTCCCTCATGAACATAACCACATACACTACATACAAATTTTTTCATATCTTACACTCTCCTTTAAAAATTTTCTGATTTGGATTTTTATAAATTTCATAAAATGATTTCTAAGTTCTTATTTAATAATAGGAACAATTCCTGTAATTATAATAGCACACATCTAAAAAACTGTCAAGTAAAATTAAGAACTTTTCTTATTTTTTTCTTTTCTTGCACAAGACTCACAAAGTCCATAGAAAAACATGGAATGCCCTTCTATATTTCCTTTCATATAAGTGGCTGCAAGCCGTTCTATGTCCAAAAGTGGTGCCATTGAAATATCTGAAACCTGACCACAGTCGCGGCATACAAAGTGGTAGTGTGGAGCTGAGTTGCCGTCAAAACGGTCATATCCATCACCGCAGACTAGGCGGCTTGCTTCCCCAAGCTCTACCAGGAGGTTCAGATTACGGTACACAGTCCCCAAACTGATATTAGGGTAGATCTGACGGATATCAGAATAGATCATATCAGCGGTAGGATGGTCAGTTCTTGCCATCAGGCAGGTTTTTATGGATTCACGCTGTCGGCTGTATTTTAAAATCTTCATCCTGTCTCCTCCTTTCTATAAAGTACTAAAAATATTTAATATTAGTAACTATTACTATTATAAGGAAGAGAAAGCCATTTGTCAATGGAAAGAACACGCAATTTGAGGATGGATATTATTTATCTGAAAGAGAAAGTTTTTTCATGGCTGTTTTTGGTTCCTGACAGTCTGATGTAAAAGATAAAAGAGCATCGCTATCTTCACGGCTGAATGTATTATTTTCAGATTGAAGGATTTTTATAGCGATTCGGATAAATTCTTTCGCAGCTTGGGGAAGATAACGATTTTTATAATATCCGATGGCAAGGACTCCATGAGCTTTTCCATAGCTGAGAGGATAGAAATTAAGACCTTGTCTTGAGGGACGAATAAACATTTGTGGATAAAAAGCAATCCCCATTCCCTTGGCAGCCAGAGCCAGAATGGTTTCAATGTTTTCTGCTTCAAATATGATGGAAGGGGTGATCTGAGCATCCTGATACATTTCGTCCATGATCGTGCGCACTCGGTTTCCTTTTTTTACTGTCAGGACAGGGCATTGAGCCAGCATACGCAGATCTACTCCATGAGAAAGATGTTCCATCATAACCTGTTTGCGATTAGGAAAATACTGTTCCAAAAGAGAATCTGAGACAGCAAGTAGGATATCTTCATTACAGATAGGGACTGTCTGGACGTGTTCCACAGAAAATGGTTTCATACCAATGATAAGGTCTACATCTCCATGAAACAGTGCATGATCTAACTCCTGTGAATTGCCTTCTAATAAAGAAAGTTCAATTCCGGGAAAGAGACGGCGATAGGCAGGAAGGATTTCAGGGAGGATGACACGTCCACGAGTGTGAGAAACACCAATAGTGAGCTGTCCGGTTGTGAAATCCTTGATATCAGCCATTTCACGGAATGCTTCTTCCTTTAAATCAAGAAGTGTACGTGCCCTGCTTGCAAAGACATGTCCTGCATATGTCAGCGTTAAGGGAGATGTCCGGTCAAAGAGTGCGACATCAAGATCTTTTTCCAGACTGGCAATATGGCTGCTGAGGGATTGCTGGGAAATAAAGAGGCGTTTCGCAGCTTTTGTGAAATTCAGTTCTTCTGCGGCAACTAAAAAGTATTCTAAGTTTAAAAAATTCAGCATGTTTTTGTACCTATATCTTTTGAATCCAGTTGATTAAAGATTGTCATGGATTATCTCATGGATCTTTGGGATGAAAGAAGAGATTTTTTCCAAGGAGGTATTGACGATCAATTCTTCTGGGAAATGGATTTCTTCTAACAAGGCTATGGCAGCTTTGTGGTTTCCAATATCAGTAACTACATGGGCATCGCTTCCTATCAAAATGGAGACGCCAAACTGGGCACAGAGAGGCAATAGGTTTAGATAGGCTTCTCTGGCATTTACTCTTGTGGAATTTGGATGAAGGGAACTGCTGTTGACTTCCAGAAGTTTATGACAGCTTTTGGCAGCTTCTACAATAGGGCGGTATTCCAATGGAAAACGCATATCATCTGGATGACCGATGATATTGACATATGGATTTTGTAGGGCATGGACAACAGCAGATGTATTTTGTGCTGTTGTGGTTTTCGCCGGATAGCATGGTTTGTGTATGCTGGCAATCACATAATCCAACTGTTTTAGGGTGTAATCAGAAAGATCTAGCTTTCCCTTTTCATCTATAATATTTACCTCACTTCCTAAGATTACAGGCATTCCCTTGTAGTTTCTTGGCACAACTTTTAAGTTCTTAAAATAGAGGGAAGAACAAGAACCGGGTACGCTGGGCGCATGGTCACTAGAACCAAAGAGTGAAAGTCCTTTCTGGTATGCCCCCTCAAACATCTCAAACAGAGTGTTGTATGCATGTCCACTGGCAATAGTATGTGTGTGAAGATCTAAAATATCTTTCATAAATAAACTCCTTTCTTGTGTCGTAGGCAGAAACCCACTGTCTAAAGGCAGTTTTACCTTAAACATTCATTTAATTAAAGTCCTTTACAGTCAGAAAAAATCCTATGTTCTGCTGTTTGGATCAATCTAACAGATCAGGTTTAGTATACCACAGAAAAAGAAATTTTGTGAGGAAAAGGTAGCCTTGAATATGAAATTTATGGTATGATAAAAAAAGGTATCAAAATCCAGTGGCAAGAACCAGACAGGAAAGATTGAAACATCAGAAAGGAGTGTTTGGTATTATGTGTGAAGAAAAGGATGAAGTAGTAACAGATCAGGAGTCCACTGCAAATCCAGTATTGGAAGAGCATCCAGAGCCAGTAGAGACGATGGATGACTATAAAGAAGAACTGGAGGCATCTTTTAAGAAGATCCATGTGGGAGATATGTTGACTGGAACAGTTATTGATGTGACAGAGGACAGAGTCATATTGGATCTGAAATATTATGCAGAAGGAATCATCAAAAAAGAGGATCTGAGTGGTGATCCAGATTATAATATGAGAGAATCCATTCAATTAGGAGAGGAGATCACAGCGACAGTGATCCGAATGGATGATGGAGAGGGAAATTTAGTTCTTTCTAAAAAAGAAGCCAACGATATTCTTGCATGGGATAAGTTGGAACAGATGATGGAAGAAAGGACTGTAGTAGCAGTTAAGATCCAGCAGATCGTGAATGGAGGCGCTGTTGCTTATCTGGAGGGGATCAGAGGTTTTATTCCGCTGTCCCGTCTGGACGCAGAGTATGTGGAACAGCCAGAAGAATGGGAAGGAAAGACTGTGGAAGTGACAGTGATCACGGCGGACAGAGACACAAAGAAGCTGGTACTTTCTGGAAGAGAGGCAGCAAGAGAGAAAAAGGAAACAGAAAAACGTAAAAAAATTGAAAAGTGTCAGGTAGGAGCGATCATGAATGGCGTGATAGAGTCCTTACAGGCATATGGCGCTTTTGTAGAGTTGGAGAATGGTCTTACAGGGCTTTTACATATCTCTCAGATCTGTGATAAAAGACTTCGCCATCCAAAAGAAGTTTTGAAGGAAGGACAGGAAGTCAGGGTAAAGATTATTTCTATAACAGGTAATAAAATTGGACTCAGTATGAAAGAGCTGGAACAGGAAGAACCAGAAGAAGTGTTTGAGTATCATGAGACAGGGCAGGCTACGATGGGACTTGGTGAACTGTTTAAAAATTTCAAGTTTTAACTCATGCAGATTATTGCGTTTTGTTCCAAGAAGATCAGAAAAAAGAAGAAGGGAGTATGTTACTGAAAAACAAGCAACAGGATAAAAAAGAAAAAGGATTTTAAAGTGAAATCTAAGTTTTCAGTGACAGACTAAAAGAATGAGAGTAGTGTTGCAGCGTGTCACACATGCAAAAGTGACAGTAGAAGATAAGGTGATCGGTTCTATACAGAAAGGATTCCTTATTCTGGTGGGTGTATCCAATACAGATACCAAAAATACAGTGGAGAAGATGGTAGATAAAATCAGTAAACTTCGTATTTTTGAGGATGAAAATGGAAAAACAAACCTGTCTTTGACAGATGTGGATGGAGAGGTTCTGGTGATCAGCCAATTTACTCTGTATGCGGATTGTCATAAAGGAAACCGTCCAAGTTTTATACAGGCAGGTGCTCCAGATATGGCAAAGGAATTATATGAGTATATGACAGAACTGTTTGTAAAAAGATTCCCCAAGACAGAACATGGAGAGTTTGGAGCAGACATGAAAGTGGAACTTTTAAATGATGGACCATTTACTATTATGCTGGATAGTGATACACTGTAGATGCTGGAAATAAAACAGCCCCAAAACCGAAGGGAAAAAGCAAAAATTTAGGAAAGGAAAAGCTATTTAGATGATGGAAGATCATCTGATATGTACGCAATAGTGCATATTTTTGATAGCAGAGAAGATAATGAGCGAGAAAGAAAAGACAGCAGGTCAGAAACTGGAAGACAGCTTATTTTACACAATTCCGAATATTGCAAAAGAAGCACCAGAGCAGATGGAAGAAGCTGCCGCTTTTTGTGAAGGATACAAGAAGTTTCTGGATGCAGGAAAAACAGAGAGAGAATTTGTTACAGGAGCAATCGCATTGCTGAAAGAGCATGGTTATGTACCATTTGAATCAGGAAAAGCATATAAACCGGGCGATAAGGTATATATGGATAACAGAGGAAAAGCCCTGATCGCAACAACGATTGGACAGAAGCCAATGGATGAAGGAATCCGTCTGAATATTGCACATATTGACTCTCCAAGACTGGATTTAAAGCCAATGCCGCTGTATGAGAAGGACAATATGGCTCTTTTTAAAACCCATTATTATGGAGGAATCCGTAAATATCAGTGGACTACCGTTCCGCTTGCAATGCATGGCGTGATCATCAAAAATGATGGAGAGGTTGTAAACCTTAATATTGGTGAGAATGAAGGCGATCCATTATTCTGCATCACAGATCTTCTTCCGCACCTTTCCAGAGAGCAGAATGAGCGCAGTCTCAAAGATGGTATCAAGGGTGAAGAACTGAATATCGTAGTTGGTTCTCTTCCATATGTAGACGATCAGGTAAAAGAACCGGTAAAACTTATGGCAATGAAACTGCTTCATGACCGTTTAGGAATCACAGAGAAAGATTTCCTGAGAGCAGAGGTTGAATTTGTTCCAGCTTACAAAGCAAGTGATATCGGTCTGGACAGAAGTCTAGTAGGTGCATATGGTCAGGATGATAAAGTTTGTGCTTATACAGCATTGATGGCTGAAGTTGGAGAGGATGCTCCAACATGGACAACCATGACTGTTTTAGCAGATAAAGAGGAGATCGGTTCTGCTGGCAATACAGGTCTGAACTCTAATTTTGTAGAGTACTTTATCCAGTATCTGGCTGAATCTGCTAATGTAAATTATAAAGATGTTCTGGCTAACTCCATCTGTCTCTCCGCAGATGTAAATGCAGCATTTGATCCTACTTTCCCACAGGTTCATGAGCCAAAGAATGCATGTTATCTGAATAAGGGATGTGTATTGACAAAATATACTGGTGCTGGCGGTAAGAGCGGTACAAATGATGCGAGTGCAGAACTCATGGCAAAAGTGATCAAAATCATGGATGATGCTGGTGTATATTGGCAGATTGGTGAGTTAGGAGCAGTAGATATGGGAGGCGGCGGCACTGTCGCAAGATATGTGGCTGAGTTCAATATTGATGTAGTGGATCTGGGAGTTCCGATCCTTTCCATGCATTCTCCATTTGAGCTGGCTTCTAAGCTGGATATTTATAACACATATAAAGCATTTGCGGCATTTATTAAATAATGTCTTTGCATAAAAATAAGGGGTTTTCAATCCTTGGAAGATGTGGTATAAAATAATATAAAACTGTGAAAGGCAGGGAGATGCTGTACAGCGTCTTCCTGTTTTTTAGAAGAGATTCAGCAATATAGAAAGGTGAAGGGTTAGAAGAAATTTTATGAAGAAATGGATGAAATTCTGTATTTGTGGTATGGCAGCAGCTATGTTGATTTCAGGATGTGGAAAGAAGGCAGAAAATAAAGAGACAACAGCAGCAGAATCTACAACAGCAGCAGATACAGCAGGAACAGAGGCAGCAAAAGAAGAGGTAAAAGGTGACGGTCTTTCTAAAATTGTCACTTTAGGTGAATATAAAGGGCTGGAAGTAGAAAAACCATCTACAGAGGTGACAGATGAGGAACTTCAGTCTCAGTTGGACAGTATTGTGGCAGCAAATCCAAACAGTGAGGAAGTGACAGATCGCCCTGTTCAGGATGGCGATATTGTAAATCTGACTTATGTAGGAAAAAAAGAAGATGGCACAGAGTTCGACAGCAATACCGTTGATCTTACGATTGGATCAGGTCAGTTTATCGATGGATTTGAGGAAGGACTGATCGGGGCAGAACTTGGTTCTGAAGTAACATTGAACCTGACATTTCCGGAAGGATATTTTGAAGAGAGCCTGTCTGGTCAGCCAGCAGTTTTTGACGTTACTATCAATAAGATTACTGTAGAGACAGAGGCAACACTTGATGATGCATTTGTGAACCGTATCACAGATGGTGAATATACGACTGCAGATGAATACCGCCAGTTTATCAAGGACAGCATGACAGAACAGAAAGAAAATATGGCAAAAGAAGATATGTTCTATAATATTCTGGAGCAGATCGCAACAGCCAGTGAATTTGATGTGACAGAAGCAGATTTAAATGCAAAGAAAGCAGAGATCCAAGATTATTACAATACAATGGCTTCTATGTATGGAATTACAGTGGAGATGATGACAGGAAAGACAACAGAAGAGATTGAGACTATTGTAAATGACAGTGCAAAGCAGACGATTGAGTGGAATCTGATTCTGAAAGAAGTTGCAAATAAGGAAAATCTGGCTTTGCAGGATGAGGACTACGAGGAAATTGCAAAGTCCTATGGCTATGAAACCGCAGAAGAGATGAAGGCAGTGATCCCAGAATCCAATATTGAGGAAGCTCTTCTGATCGATAAGGTAAGTCCAGTTCTGATCGAGTATGCAGTGGTCAAATAAAAACGAACATAGAACCAAACACAGAATGAGTTTTGGAATGAAATAAAAAATGAAGTACAAAACAATAAAAATATTCTCAAAGGAGGAATCGGAAAATGCAGTTATTAGAAGAGCGCATCCGCAAGGATGGCGTGGTAAGAGCAGGAAATGTACTGAAAGTAGACCGCTTTTTAAATCACCAGATGGATATTAAACTTTTTGTCGAGATTGGAAAAGAGTTTAAGAAACGTTTTGCAGATGTGGAGGTCAACAAAATCTTGACAATTGAGGCATCTGGCATCGGTATTGCATGTATTGTAGCACAGTATTTTGATGTACCTGTAGTTTTTGCAAAAAAGACACAGACAAAGAACATAGCCGGAGATGTGTATACGACAAAGGTAGAGTCTTTTACACATGGACGAGTATATGACATTATCGTATCAAAAGAATTCCTTGGAAAAGGAGATAAGGTTCTTTTGATCGATGATTTCCTTGCCAATGGAAAAGCTCTTGAAGGACTGGCAAAACTGGTAAAAGATTCTGGTGCGGAACTGGTGGGCGCTGGTATTGTGATCGAAAAAGGTTTCCAGCAGGGCGGAGATCTGCTTCGCAAGGAAGGCGTGCGCTTAGAGTCCCTTGCGATCGTGGACAGCATGAACGATGAGACAGGTGAGATTGTATTTCGTGGAGATAACGAATGAGAAAGAAAGCATTATTTTTTGATGTAGATGGAACTTTGCTGAGTGAGATCACTCATAAAGTTCCCCAAAGTGCTTTGTGTGCGATCCAGAAAGCAAGAGCGTGTGGACACATGACATTTGTGAATTCAGGGAGAGAGACCTGTATCCTGAATGAGATCCGCAGTATGATCGATATGGACGGATATCTTTGCGGATGTGGAACTCAGTTGATCGTACATGGAGAGACGGTATACGAACATAGACTTTCACCTGAAATCTGCCATTTTGTGGCAGAGTGTGCCAAAAAGTATGATGTCTGTGCTGTATTGGAAGCACAGGATTGCTTTTTCTTCCCCGAAAGCCCATGCAGAATAGAAAAAGTGGAGACAGTAAGGGCTTCCATCACAAGACAAAATCCAAATGCAGTGCGTAATATCACAGATCAGTCTGTATTTGACAAATTTTGTGTCTGGGTTGATGAAAAGAGTGATATGTCTGGTTTCAGAAAAGAAATTGAAACACTGTTTACTGTGATCGACCGTGGGAATGGCATGTTTGAATGTGTGCCGTTAGGTCACTCCAAAGCGACTGCGATTGACAGGATTTTGGAGATGTATCAGATCAGACGGGAAGATGCATATGTGTTTGGCGACAGCACAAATGATCTGGCAATGTTTGAGGCAGTGCCAAATGCGATCTTGATGGGAAAACATGATAAGGAATTAGAGCCATATGCCTCATTTATCACAAAAGATGTGGAAGATGATGGTGTAGCATATGCGATGGAGCAGCTTGGCATCATTTAAAGATTGTTTTTAAAGAAACTGCTGTACAGAGAAGGGGAAAAGTTGATTTCCTGCTATTCTGTACAGCAGTTTTTTAATACATTGTTTTCTTTTTCTTATTCTTTTGTTACCCATTAGAATCTTTATGGTTTGTCATGGGGAGTAGTCATAGAGCGAATGTTTTCTTTTGAACTAAAAGTGGTATTTGTCACACCATTTTCTTTATTTTGTGTGACAGTCAGTTCAAAATCATGAATCTCAGGTGTGGCATCAGGGGTATCAGGAGTCACATCGAATGAAACATGAATAACATTTTCCTTTAAAATAAGGTCATCTTCTGGTCGGTAAGTGGCAAACACACTAGAAGCAAGAATAACCGTATGAACCACATCGTTCTGGTCTACGATAAATAAGGTGGAAGAAGAACCGTTTTTTTGATTTTGAGCAATCGCAGCGAAAAGGATGGGGGCGGTTGTCTCATCTCCCAAAACAGAATCAAGCAGAATAAAGTCTGGATATATTTCGGAGAAGTTCTTTATAAAGTCTTGTTCCCATTCTTCTATATTTTCCTGAATTGGAGCAGAGGAAGAGGCAGGGGAACTGGATTGTACAGAACTTGGGGAATTACAGGCATATAAAAAAGAAGAGATACAAAGTATTCCAAGAGAAAATGGTAAGGTTTTGTGGAACTGCTTGAGATGCTTCATAGAAAGACCTCCTTTTTGCTTTATTGTACCATAGATTTATATAGAGAGATAGTAGCTGTAAATTAAGAAAAACATAAAAAGGTTTTCAGTGTGTTTGCTATAATGTACTAAAAATAGGTTGTAAAAATTGCGATAAAGCGTGACAATGAATGTATAGTGATTGGAAATGATTCTTTCATGGAGAGGAATTTACAACTAAGGAGGTGGCTGAATGCGTAAAAAGGAAAAACAGGTACTGATAGGTGCAGCAGTTTTGTTTGCCTGTGTACAGATCCCTAATACATATGCAGCAGAAAAGATTGATATGGTTCGGATTGTAATTGAAGATGTAGGGGATGTGGGGGTTGGAAGTTCCATTGGTGAGGTATTTGTCAGTGAGAATGATACAAGGTTTGAAATAAACAATGCCCAGTTTTTAAATGATACTGAGAAGTGGAGAGGTGGAGATATACCAAGAATTCAGATCGATCTGACAGCAGAGGATGGATATGTATTTTCCCATAGGGGAGCAGATCATTTTACTATTGGGGGAAAGGACGTTGTATTCAAAAGGGCTTCTATCTATGATAATGGGGAGAGGATGATCCTTGAGGCAGTTTTGCCTCGTCTGGAAGGACGTGTGAATCAGGTATCTGGAGTACAATGGGATGGATATACAGCAAACTGGGACGAAGATAGTTTGGCAGACCGATATGAAATTTGGCTGTATCGCAATAATGAAGTAAAAAATAAGGTAAAAACAGAAGAAAACAGTTATGACTTTTCTGGAAAGATGACTCAAAAAGGAAATTATAAGTTTCGTGTCCGCAGCCTGTCAGATAGGATAGAGGGGGATTGGTCTGATTTTTCAGATACCTATTATCTGACAGCGGAGGAAGCGGAAGAAAACAGAGATGATCCATTTGATCTTGGCAATGGACCAATGGGAGATGAGGAACTATTTTCTGGCAATGGACCTGCGGGCGGCAATAAGAATCCGATAGGAGGAAATGGACCTGCGGGGGGTAATCCCGTTTCTGGCAGCAATCATCCATATGGAAATCATGCTATAGGATATGGCAGCAATGGAAATGATCTTGTTACAGAGGGATGGGTGATGGGTCAAAGAGGCTGGTGGTATCGCTATTCCAATGGCTCTTTCCCTAGAAACTGTTGGAGAGAGATCAAGGGAAGGATGTATCATTTTGATGAAAATGGATACCTTATGACCGGATGGCAGGAGGCATGGGATGGCTGGCATTATATTCTTCCTCAGGGAGAAGTAGCAGTGGGCTGGCAGTACATCAATGATCTTTGGTATTATCTGGATGAGACAGGCGTGATGCAGACTGGCTGGCAAAAGATTGGGGAGAACTGGTATTATCTGAATGAAAATGGTGTAATGCAGACTGGCTGGCAGAAATTAAATGGAAACTGGTATTACTTAAATGGTAATGGTATGATGCTGACAGGATTCCAGAATATCAATGAAGTGTGGTATTATTTTGATGAAACAGGCGTGATGCAGACTGGTTGGCAGAAAGTAGGAAAAGATTGGTATTATATGGATGCCACAGGAGCAAGAGTGCAGGGAGTGTGGACTCCGGATGGCAAGTTTCTTGGAGAAAATGGTGCTATGATTCGATAAAAAAATGCCTATTCTAAAAAAAAGAAGTATGGTATAATTTGTACAATAAGCGACAAGGTTAAAAACAGTAAGAGAAGTTATACTGGTAACTAGTAAAAAAACAAATATAATATAAGGAGGAATGGGGGATCATGCTGACATTAAATTTAAAAGAGCTTGAGAACCGTGCAGAGTGGGAAAAAGCAGGAGTGAAGGTTCCGGGCTTTGATATGGCAAAGATGATTGAGGACACAAAGGAGAATCCTGTATGGCTGCATTTTGGATCTGGAAACATTTTTAGAGGTTTCATTGCAAAACTACAGCAGCAGCTTTTGGAGAAAGGTGAGACAACACAGGGAATCATTGCAGGAGAGACATTCGATTTTGATATTATCAATAAGATCTATGCACCACATGACAATCTGAGCATCTTAGTAGGTTTAAAGCCGGATGGAAGTATGGACAAGGAGATCATTGCAAGCATTGCTGAGGGTGTCAAAGCAGATACCAGTGATCCAGTTCAGATCGCAAGACTGAAAGAGATTTTCAGAAATCCAAGTCTTCAGATGGTCAGCTTTACCATTACAGAAAAGGGTTATGCATTAAATGACATGAGCGGCAATCTCTCTGGTCTTGTACAGGCTGATATCCAGAATGGTCCAGAACAGGCAAAACATGCAGTGAGTGTTGTGACAGGTCTTTTGTATGAGCGTTATCAGAATGGTGCAGCTCCGATCGCTATGGTGAGCATGGACAACTGTAGCCATAATGGTGAGAAATTAAGAAATTCTGTTATCACAATTGCAAAAGCATGGGTAGAGAATGGAAAGATGGAAGAAGGATTCTTGGCTTATGTAGAGGATGAAAACCGTGTATCTTTCCCATGGAGTATGATCGATAAGATCACACCAAGACCAGCTAAAGAGGTAGAAGAAGTTCTTACAGAGGCTGGAATTCAGGATATGGCTCCGATCGTGACAAGCAGAAATACATTTATCGCACCGTTTGTCAATGCAGAGATCCCACAGTATCTGGTAGTGGAAGATCGTTTCCCGAATGGAAGACCGAAACTGGAAGCTGCAGGTGTTTATATGACAGACCGTGATACCGTAAATAAGACAGAGAAAATGAAAGTTACCACCTGTCTGAATCCTTTGCATACAGCACTTGCAGTATATGGCTGTCTGCTGGGATATAAGAGTATCGCAGCTGAGATGAAAGATGAGCAGTTGGTGAAACTGATTGAGAAGATCGGTTATGTAGAGGGTATGCCGGTTGTTGTAAATCCGGGTATTCTGGATCCTATGGATTTTATCCATGAAGTTATTGATATGAGACTTCCAAATCCATTTATCCCAGATGCACCACAGAGAATCGCTACAGATACAAGCCAGAAAGTTCCGGTTCGTTTTGGCGAGACCATTAAGTCCTACATTGCAAGAGAGGATCTGGATGTGACATCCTTAACATATATTCCTCTGGCGATCGCAGGATGGTGCCGTTATCTGCTTGGTGTGGATGATGCATGTGAAGAGATGGAAGTCAGCAGTGATCCAATGCTTCCTGAGTTAAAGAAAGCGTTGGAGGGCGTGACAGTAGGCAATCCAGACAGTTGTGGAGATGCTTTGAAACCAATCCTTTCCAATCCGGTATTGTTTACAGTAGATCTTTATGAAATCGGTTTGGGAGAAAAAGTAGAAGGCATGTTCAAAGAGATGTTAGCTGGAAAAGGTGCTGTGAGAGCAACTTTAGTAAAATATCTTGGATAATATGATAGTAAAATAGCAATTTGTTGAAAGAAAAGCCCTGTTTTACAGTTTTGTGTAGCTGTAAAACAGGGCTTATGCTATCTTTTGTTTTATATGGTTTTTATGAATTTTTTGTCTTCAGCATTATTTCATCTTATATTTGATGAAAGGAGATTCTTTTAATTAATTTGGAAAAATTTTAATTCTCTGCATTCACTGCCTGCCATTCCAAAGGCAATCTTGAGATAAAAATGTCCCGGACGCAAAGTGATTTCTTTTTCCATACAGATCCATTGTGCCTGAGTATCATGCACCATGAAAGTTGTCAGCAGGTTGCTGCCACGGAAAACGCTGACAGGAAGCTGTGCCAGATCTGGAGCAGTAGCCCTTACATGCAGTTCCATACGGTATGTTCCGCCATGAGGGGCATAGAGTGGGAACACGATCTGTTTGCCACGACTGGTATCCACACCTTCAAGGGAAAGGGAGATTTTATCTTCTAAGATCTGTTCTCCTTCAATGGATGCATCCAAGAGATCTGCATTGGCATTATCATCATCTGAATCAGCGGACAGAAAAGCAGGAGATTGAAGAAGAAAATGGCAGATATTGGAGGCACAGCGCTGGAGTTCTCCTATTGTAAGAGAGCCATCTGCCAGAGATTCTTCTAAGTTATCATGGGCAGTGTTTTTATATGCATCTTCTACAACCATATAGACATCATTTTGTGCCCTGACCATCGCACGGGTATTGCTCTTGGAAGATGGACCACCTTCTTCATTCATATCAGCCCACCAGTCTGTCATAACAAGCCCATGAAATCCCCACTGATCTCTTAGGATTGTGGTATTCAGATCATAGTTTCCTGCTGCCCATATGCCGTTGATAGCGTTATAACTTGTCATGATAGAGCGTGCATTTCCCTCTTTTACTGCTATCTCAAAAGGTTTGAGATAGATTTCACGCAGAGCACGTTCAGAAACGACAGAATTATTTTCGTGGCGTGCAGTCTCCTGATTATTGCAGCAGAAGTGTTTGATCGTACCAGTTGCATTGGTGTGGTGAAGTCCTCTTAATTCAGCAGAAGCGAGTTCTCCTGTCAGATATGGATCTTCTGAGAAATACTCAAAATTACGTCCATTTAACGGATGGCGATGGATATTGATTCCAGGTCCTAGGATAGTATCAATATGGTTTTTTTCCAGTTCCTGTCCCTGACAGATAAACAGTTCTTCTGCAAGTTCAATGTTCCAGGTACATGCAATTGCAGTACCATTTGGAATGCTGGTTGCTTCTGTGCCACAGTCCATACGGATACCGGACGGACCGTCAGAGCAGCATCCGGCAGGGATACCATAAGACTGCAAAGACGGGGTAAGACCTCCAATTGCAGAAGCCGTTCCGGGAGTAACTTTAGGACTGCACATTCCCTCACCACGCACAATACACATCAGATCCTGAGGGGAAAGCTGTGCGATAAAATCCTGCATGGAGACAGTGTTGTTTGCCACATCAGATAGTGTATAAGAGGCGTTATGTTCTTTGCAGGTAAAAGGTGCAGGACGGCGGGATGCGATACGTTCTGCCAGATTGTAGGAACGTGTTGGTACATCTTCATGCCCCTCATGATATACATGGGAGTCAGAAGTCATCAAAGGTTTCAGGCGTTGGAATGGCTGTACAGGTGACAGTGCTTCCTCCAAAGATTCCGATACAAGAAGAGTCGGGATTGTCACAGAGAAAATACAGGATGTTTCTCTTACGTTCGTTCCCATAAAAATATCATACTGTCCTTCTTCCAGAACCCAGCAGGATTTGTGTCCTGTAACACCACTGTCATCATAGGAAGCCATGCAGGAGATTGGAAAGCTCAAATGCAGGATCTGGATTTCACCGGGAGCGAGAAGACGGGTTTTTTGGAATGCAGCAAGAATCTTTGCCGGTTTTCCGAGACTTCCCTGAGGTGCACCAAAATAAATCTGTACTACCTCTTTACCAGATACAGTACCTGTATTCTTTACAGAAATCAGAAGATCGATCTGATCGGAAACGGAAGGAGCTGCTAAATCTGCGCCATGTGACAGAGAGGTACGCAGACATGTAGTTGCAAATGTAGTATAGGAAAGACCAAAACCAAATGGATATAAAACCTTATCTGGTGCGAATGTTTCAAAGTAGCGATAGCCAACATAGATATCTTCTTCATAGGTATTTGATTTTGGATCGCCAAAGTTTTTATGAGATGGATAGTCTTCGATGGAACGTGCAATGGTATCACTGAGTTTACCACACGGAGATGTTTTTCCTGTCAGGACATCTGTCACACCATTTCCACCTTCCATACCGCCCTGCCATACATAGAGCACTGCGGGAACATGGAATTCTTCTACCCAAGACATATCAATGATATTGCCAACATTGAGAAGTACAGCAGCACGCTTGAAATGAGCACAGACTTTTTTAATCATATCTTTTTCTGTATCTGTCAGAAGATAACTTCCGGGAGTCAGTGTACTGTCCTGATCTTCTCCGGCGGTCCGTCCGATCACAATGAGAGCTGCATCAGACTGGGATGCTGCTTGTTTTACCAGTTCATCTGTCAGAGGCATTTCTTCCTGAGACCATGGTTCTTGAGCCCAACCAGTTCCGTTGTCAAAAGGATGGCTGGCGATCCATGTCTGATAAATATTTGCAAGTTCCTGATTGATGGAAACTTGTCCACTTGCGGCAAGCCCTTCTGGGATGGATACGACATAAGGTACATTGACGAGACCTCCGGATCCAGTTCCACTTTTGTAATATGTAGTTTGGATGCGTCCAAAAATAGATACTGTCTCATTTGGACAAAGCGGAAGTGTCTGGTGATCATTTTTGATGAGAACTGCGCTTTCAGCAGCAACAGTTCTTGCTAAAGTGTAGAATGTGTCCTGATAAACTTCCATAAAAACCCTCCGTATATATGATAGTAGTAACCTTGAAGAAAGAAAACCAGCAGTTGGATTCTTTCTTGTTAGCGCAACTATAGCACAATAGAGTAACAGAGTCAAAGGGGATTTGAATTGTATTTTTGTAAAGGGAAAAAACGGAGAAATTTTTAAAAAAAGACGAGAATATATAAAATGTAGAGGTATAAGATTGGAATAGTCAGATAATTTATTTATCCACATATCCACAAATTGAATATGATCGTATTTGTGAGAATTTTTCGGGATTTTTAGAATAATCCACTGAGTTATCCACAAAGTTATCCACAAAGAATTTTGTTGAAATAACAGATAAAAACAAAGCAGAATGAAATTTGCATGAATTGTGTCAAACAATTTAGAAACATATGAAAAAATCGTTGAAACTTTACAGAAAAAAAGCACGTCTAAAGAGAGAAGGAAACAAAAAAGAAATCTATTTCTCTATCTCTATGGAAGAATGGAATGAGAAAAGTGGTTGTTATCTAAATGCTGTAAAACTAAGAAGAAAAGAGATTAGTAGCAAAAGAAAGAGAGGAGAGCAATGGAACAAGAATTGTCAATAGAGAAACAGGCAGAGAGGTTGTTGCTGGATAATTATGACAAATATTACAGATTGGCTTTCAGTTATATGAAAAATGAAGAGGATGCACTGGATGTAGTACAAGAGAGTGCATATAAGGTGATGAAGGGGTGCAGGAATGTAAAACAGCCAGAGTATCTTGGAAGCTGGATATACCGTATTGTTATCAATACTTCGCTGGATTTTTTGAGAAAACAAAAGCATGAGACTGTCACAGAGGAGATGCCTGATATTGGTGTGGAAGACTACTATCAAGATTGGGATTTGAGAGATATCTTAAACCGACTGAGTGAACAGGAACGAACGATCATTATACTGCGTTATTTTGAAGAAGAAAAACTGGAGGACATTGCTCGGATCGTGGGAGAAAATATTAACACAGTGAAAACACGCTTGTATCGGACTTTGAAGAAAATGAAGATGGAATTGGAAGCAGAAGCAGTATTTGAGAGGGGGAGAATGGCATGACAGAAAACGGACAGGAGAAAATAGAGCGATTAAAAATGGAATATAAATCTATACAAGTTCCTAACGAGGCAAAACAGAGGATCAGTTTGGGGATTCAGAAAGCAAAAGAGGAAATGGAAGAGAATGAGCAAAAGCAGAAAATAAAGGAAGCAATGCAAAAAGGTATTGAAAAAGCAGAAAACGAACAGAGGCAGGAGTGCCAAGAACAAAAACAGCCAAATAAGATCATTTATATAGAAGAAAAAGGAAAGAGACAGTTGTTGAGAAATATCATAAAAAAGACTGGAATGACGGCAGTGGCAGCTCTGGTTGCGATCACAGTCCTTACGAATAGTAATGCTCAAATAGCCAATGCTATGGAGAGGATTCCTGTGATCGGTGCAATAGCCAAGGTAGTGACCTTCCGTGAATATAAGGAAGAAAGCAAAAATTTTGAAGCGAATGTCCAGATCCCACAGATCGCACAAGAGGATGGAAAGACACTTGCGGCAAACCAGTCTATCCAAGAATATGCACAAGAGTTGATTGCTTCCTATGAGGCGGAATTAAAGGAAAGTCAGGGAGAAGGACATTATTCTTTGAATTCGAGTTATGAGGTGGCATTTGAAAATGAGAAGTATGTGTGTATCCGTATTAATACAGAGATCATCATGGCATCTGGAAGTAATTTTGTGAAAGTGTTTACGGTGGATAAGGAAACAGGAGCAGCTATTTCTCTTTCAGAATTCCTTGGAAACAAGGAAGAACTTTTGGAGAATATTAGCACGAATATCAAAGAACAGATGAAAAAACAGATGGAGGAAGATGACAATGTATTTTATTATTACCAGACAGAACATCCAGAAGATGATTTTCAGGGTCTGACAGGGGAGGAGAGTTATTATTTTACAGAAAATAAAGAACTGGTTATCAGTTTTGACGAATATGAGGTGGCACCGGGATATATGGGAGCAGTCAGCTTTGTAATCCCCAAAGAGGTGACAGGAGATTTGATCAAATAAATGGATTTTCAGTAAGAAAAATCAAAGTTATCAACATATTGTGGATAAATTGTGGATAACTACAAAATATAGAAGATAAAAAACATGCCAAAAGAAAGGTTATACACAAAAATTTGAGATTAAAATAAAAAACATAAGATTATCCAAAAACTCCTTAAATACAGTGATTGTCCTTGTAAGGAAAACTGTATATAATGAAACATAGTGAAAGAGGAAAACAGCAGGGCAGATGTCCGGATAGAATATTTTGGATCAAAGTACGGGCATGAAGGCTGTAAAAAGGGAAAGAAGGAGTAAAAAATGGATAAGACACAGAAAGAGCAGTTGTTTGAGGAATATCCGATAAAAAAAGCAATTGCTACCTTGGCAGTGCCGACAATTTTAAGTTCTCTGGTTATGGTGTTATATAATCTGGCAGATACTTATTTTGTTGGGATGATGAACAATGCAGTGGAAAATGCGGCAGTTGCATTAGCTGGACCATTGCTTTTGGCATTCAATGCAGTAAATAACTTGTTTGGAGTGGGAAGTTCCAGCTTGATGAGCCGTTCTCTTGGAAAAAAAGAATATGAGATGGTAAAGAGAAGCTCTGCATTTGGATTTTATGGCGCTCTTATTAGCGGGGTGATATTTTCTGTACTCTGTACTGTATTTCGCACACCGCTTTTAGGACTTTTAGGAGCAGATGCACAGACAGTAGAGGCAACAAATGCATATATCAACTGGACTGTCACATGTGGTGCAGTGCCTGCGATTTTGAATGTAGTATTGGCATACATGGTGCGTTCAGAAGGTGCGTCCATGCATGCAAGCATTGGAACAATGAGTGGCTGTATTTTGAATATGATCTTAGATCCTATCTTTATTTTGCCTTGGGGATTGAATATGGGGGCAGCGGGAGCCGGATGTGCGACATTCCTTTCTAACTGTGCAGCATGTTTGTATTTTTTTGTGCTTTTGGCAAAGAAAAGGAACAATACGTTTATCAGTCTCTCCCCACGTAAGTTTACCTTGAAAAAGGAGATCGTGTTAGGTGTGATGATCGTCGGCATTCCGGCATCCATTCAGAACTTATTGAATGTGACAGGAATGACGATATTAAACAACTTTACCGCTTCTTATGGAGCAGATGCGATCGCAGCAATGGGGATCAGCCAGAAAGTCAATATGGTTCCGATGCAGATCGCAATGGGACTTTCACAGGGTATCATGCCTTTGGTAAGTTATAATTATGCCAGCGGTAATGTGAAGAGAATGAAAGACAGTATCCAGTTTTCTATGAAAGTTGCATTGATCTTTTTGTGTATTGTTTCCACCTGTTTCTTTTTTGGATCTACACAGATCATTCAATTGTTTATCCAGACCCCGACGGTTGTGGAATATGGTGGTCGTTTCCTTCGGGCATTTTGTCTGGCGTTGCCGTTTTTGGCAGTGGATTTTATGGCTGTTGGTGTTTTTCAAGCTGTGGGAATGGGAAAAGAGGCGCTTTTGTTTGCAATTCTTAGAAAAATTGCACTGGAGATTCCGGCACTGTTCCTGTTAAACTGGCTGATGCCTCTGTATGGTTTGGCGTATGCACAGTTTACAGCAGAGTTTATTTTAGCTATTGTAGCATTGATCGTCCTTAGAAATCTTTTCCGTCAGTTGAATGGGTGGGGAAAGAATAAAAAGACACCTTTAGAAAATAAATAAAATTGAATATAGTTGAGATAATTCAGATAATTCAAGCAATACATGTAAACACGGTCAAATAAAATATAGGAATAAAAATCTTCGCAGATATGGGATAAAACATATTTGTGAAGATTTTTTTGTATTTATTACGCTGAAATAAATGGAAAGTATGGTTTATATATACAAAAAAACGAAAAAATATTAAATAATTTGGTAAAAATAGACAGTTTACAAATACATATTTATACATTATAATGCATAAATATAAAGCGAATGCATATAAAATGAAAATAAATAAAAACAAAACGGTCAAAATGAGGAGAATATAAGAGATCGGGATTGTTTTAGGGAGGATGTATTATGATGATGAAAAAAGGTATGGCACTGACATTAGCTTTGATGATGGCTGCTTCTTCTATGATGGGATGTGGAAAGAAAGCAGAAAGTAAGTTGGAGAAGATTAAGGCAGATGGTAAGATCGTGATGGCAACAAGCCCGGATTTTGCTCCATATGAGTTTGAGGATATCAGTTCAGGTGAGACTGTTTATGCAGGTGCTGATATTGAGCTTGGAAAATATATTGCCAAATCTTTGGGCGTAGAATTGGAGATTCAGGCAATGGATTTCTCAGCAGTACAGGCAGCAGTTACATCCGGTTCTGTAGATATGGCGATTTCCGGATTTTCTAAGACACCAGACCGTGAGGAGAGTATGGGACTTTCTAATTTTTATTCTGCAGAGGAAGATGATGGAAAGAGTCAGGGAATTCTGGTAAGAAAAGAGGATGCAGCTTCCTATACCAGTGCAGAGAGCTTTTCAGGAAAGAAAGTTGCAGCACAGAATGGTGCTTTACAGCAGAATCTGGTAACAACCCAGCTTCCGGATGCAACAATGGAGACGATCATCAACATCAATGATGCGATCATGATGCTTCAGACAGGTAAGGTAGATGCAGTCGCAGTTGCAACCAGTGTAGGTGAATCTTATGTAGAAAATTATCCGGAACTGGTGATGTGTGACTGGTATTTTGAGATGGAAGATGAAGGTAACGTAGTGGCAGTCACCAAAGGACAGGATGAACTGCTGGCAGAGATCAACAAGGCAGTCGATTCTTGTATGGAACAGGGACTTTACAAGCAGTGGTATGATGAGTGTACCGAATTGGCAAAATCTCTGGGATTGGATGTAGAATAATAGATAAAACAGAATGTAGAAGGGAGAGTTCTCCATGCTTGAAAATATAATCCGTGTGTGGATGAAGTACTGGAACCTGTTTTTAGAGGGTTTGGGTTACACACTGTTATTGAGTTTTGTTACTGTTTTAATGGGATGTATCTTAGGTTTTCTGATTTCTCTTTTGAGAATGAGCAATTTTAAGATCGGTAAGATAAAACCTTTGAATGTCATTGCCAGTATTTATGTAGAAGTGATCCGTGGAACACCGATCTTACTTCAGTTGTATTTCTTTTATTTCCTGCTTCCGGATCTGCTGCCATTTATGGAGCTTGGAAAGGTTACTTGTATCACGGTAGCTCTTTGTCTGAATTCCGCAGCGTATGTATCGGAGATCATCCGTGCAGGTATTCAGGCGGTCGATAAAGGGCAGACAGAGGCAGCACGATGCCTTGGCTTAAATGCACGCCAGACGATGCAGCGTGTGATCCTGCCACAGGCAGTAAGAAATATCCTGCCTGCTTTGGGCAATGAATTTGTTATGATGATCAAGGAGACTTCTCTGGCATCGACATTCTTTGTCGGAGAGCTGATGACACAGTATAGGACGATTTCCGGTGCACTGTATCTGGTAATAGAACCTCTGATTATTGTAGGTATCATTTACCTGATTCTGACATTCACTCTGTCAAAGGGTGTCCTGGTTTTGGAAAGGAGACTGAATGCCGGTGAGTAACAAAGAAATTTTAAGGGTAGAAAATCTTCATAAAAAATTTGGCTCTCTTCATGTATTGAAGGGAGTCAGTGAACATATCATGCAGGGAGAAGTGGTATCCATTATTGGACCATCCGGAGGCGGAAAAAGTACATTTTTGCGCTGCCTGAACCTGTTGGAAGTTCCGGACGAAGGAAAGATTTATTTTGAGGGAACAGATATCACAGATAAGAGTGTGGACATTAACATCCATCGTCAGAAGATGGGAATGGTATTCCAGCACTTTAATGTATTTCCACATATGACAGTTGGTGAAAATATTACAATGGCACCAACATTGTTGGGAAAGAAGAGTAAGGCAGAGGCGGATGAGATGGCAAAGGAGCTTTTGAACCGTGTTGGGCTTTTGGATAAGATCAATGAATATCCAAAAAGACTTTCAGGCGGTCAGAAACAGCGTCTTGCCATTGTGCGTGCTTTAGCAATGGAGCCGGATGTTATGCTGTTTGATGAGCCAACTTCTGCATTGGATCCGGAGATGGTTGGAGAGGTTTTAAATGTTATCAAAAATCTTGTAAAAGAAGGTATGACCACTGTGATCGTGACACATGAGATGGGGTTTGCCCGTGAAGTGTCTGACCGTGTATTCTTTATGGACGGCGGTGTACTGGCAGAAAAAGGAAGTCCGGAAGAGATCTTTGGAAATCCCCAGAATCCAAGAACAAAAGAATTCCTTGGAAAAGTTTTGTATTAAATGAGTTTGAAATAAGTTGTATGAAATAAGCAAAGAAAACAGTTAGGCGATCGGTATGTTGTATACAGGAAGATAGAAAGAGAAAATGCGGGTGGAGCGATTATGGAGAAAAAGAAGTTTTTGAATTATATTGATGAAAAAGCAGATGTGATTACAAATGTGTCTGACCGCATTTGGGAATATGCAGAGTTGTCTTTGATGGAGTTTAAGTCAGCAGAACTGTACTGTAAGGTGTTGAAAGAAGAAGGATTTACAGTGGAAACACCAGTTGCAGGTATCAAGACTGCATTTAAAGCAATATATGGCTCTGGAAAACCAGTGATCGGTATTTTGGCGGAGTATGATGCCCTGACAGGTCTCTCTCAGAAAGCAGGTACAACCAGCAGAGAAGAACTGGATGCAGGCGGATGTGGTCATGGATGTGGTCATAACATGCTTGGAGCCGGATCTATGGCAGCAGCATTTGCGATCAAAAAATATCTGGAAGAAAAGGGAGAGGGCAGTGGCACTGTGATCTTTTATGGATGCCCTGGTGAAGAAGGCGGAGCTGCAAAAGCCTTTATGTCCCGTGACAGGATTTTTGAAGAATTGGATGCCGCTCTGACCTGGCATCCGGATGATGTCAGTCAGGTGTCTTCCGGAACATGTAATTCCTGTATCCAGACAGAATATAAATTTACTGGCATTGCTTCCCATGCTGCCGGAGCACCGGAGTTGGGACGTTCTGCCCTTGATGCAGTAGAGCTGATGAATATTGGTGTGCAGTTTTTAAGGGAACATATGCCAGATGCAGCAAGAATCCATTATGCAATTACAGATGCAGGCGGCAATTCCCCCAATGTTGTACAGCCACATGCACAGGTTCTTTATATGGTTCGTTCTATGTTAGCAAAAGATGCTCTTGTTTTACAGGACAGGGTAGATCAGATCGCACAGGGAGCAGCCATGATGACAGGAACTACGGTCAAAAAACGTTTTATAGATGGATGTTCCAATACGGTGCCAAATAAGACTTTGGAACAATTGCTTTGGAACAATATTCAGGAGGTTGGTCTTCCTTCCTATACAGAAGAGGAACTTGCCTATGCCAAGGCATTGGTTGACTCCTATGAGATGAAAACAGATAAGCTGCCTGGAGACCGCACATATGAGACAGAGGAACTTAGAACATTTGTAGATGAGGCATCCTGTCATGCGACAAAGCCTATAAATGATTTTCTGATCCCATATCATTACAGTGAGAAACAGGGAGCAGGCTCTACTGACGTTGGCGATGTAAGTTGGTTAGTTCCAACTGCACAATGCAATATTGCATGTTTTCCATCTAAAGCACCAGGACATAGCTGGCAGAATGTTTCCTGTGGTCATACATCAATAGGACATAAGGGACTACTGACAGCCGGAAAGGCAATTGCAGCGACAGCAATGGAACTGTATGAAAATCCAAAAATCCTTCAGGAAGCAAAAGAGGAGTTTGCAAAAAAGACAGTGGGCGGTTATTTTTGTCCAGTTCCGGATGATGCAGTCCCTGTAGTAGCCGGAGAGGCAATGTAAGAGGTAAGATACAGGAAAAAAATACAGAAGAAGATCAGATATGGGAAGTGATATTCTCAGATCGCATGATGATGCCATGAAAAAGAGAAAAGAAGGAAAACAGCCATGTGTTTTGATGGAGGTTTTCCTCTTTTTTTGTGTGGAAAATATATGTTGTGAAAGGAAATTTTAGCATGTCTTGTGTTTGACTTTTTAGGGTATATTCCGTATACTGAATATGCAGTTTACCATAGCAGCAGGACAGGTAGAATGCAAATCTGACGGGCATGGGAACATAGAAAACAGAAGAGTAGGACAGAAAGGGAGTTAAGAATATGGAGAAGAGACGGTTTGAAAAACTGAATGCAGAAACATCATTACTTGGATTTGGATGTATGAGATTTCCATTGACAGCAGAGGGAAAGATTGATGAGGCAGAGGCAGAGCGCATGATAGATCTTGCGATCCAATCCGGTGTGAATTATATTGACACTGCATATCCTTATCATAATGGAGACAGTGAGCCATTTGTAGGACGTGTGCTGGATAAATATGACAGAGATTCTTATTATCTTGCGACCAAACTGCCAGTTTGGAAGCTGGAAACACAGGAGGATGCAAAGAAAATCTTTGAGGAGCAGTTAGAGCGTCTTCATAAAGATTATGTTGATTTTTATTTGCTTCATGCACTTAGTAAAGAACGTTGGGAGCTGGTAAAAAAGCTGGATCTGATCCCTTATCTGGAAGAGATGAAAAAAGAAGGAAAGATCCGTTATCTTGGATTCTCTTTCCATGACTCTTATGAGTGTTTTGAAGAAATTTTGAATTATTATGACTGGGATTTCTGC
The DNA here is from genome assembly GCA_905214855.1 of uncultured bacterium. GTDB lineage: Bacteria > Bacillota > Clostridia > Lachnospirales > Lachnospiraceae > CAJMNU01. Next base: position 30,383 of record CAJMNU010000003.1, read on the forward strand.
CAGATCCAGTTTAACTATATGGATACAGAAGAACAGGCAGGATTGAAGGGATACCATCTTGCAGAGCAGAAGGGAACTCCTATGGTGATCATGGAACCGGTGAAAGGCGGTATGCTGGCTGCACTTCCGGATGAGATCGCTTCTAATCTGAAAGCAGTACGCCCTGATAACAGCATTCCATCTTGGGCACTTCGTTTTGTTGGTTCTTTCTCTAATGTAAAAGTGATTTTAAGTGGTATGTCTGATATGTCTCAGGTTAAAGATAACTTAAAGACATTTGAACATTTTGAGCCATTGGATGAGAAAGAACAGGAACTGATCGCACAGACTGCAGAAGCATTGCGTGCTCGTGTACAGAATGGTTGTACAGGCTGCCGCTATTGTATGCCATGTCCTGCTGGTGTCAATATACCACAGAACTTTAAGATTTGGAATGAGTACCATGTCTATATGAACAAAGAGAGAGCAAAGAAGAGTTATTTTAAGGATCTGGAAGAGAGCGCATGGGCAAAGAATTGTATCCAATGTGGAAAATGTGAGACAGTCTGTCCACAGCATCTGTCTATCTGTGATAATCTGAAACGTGTGACAGAGGATATGGAGAGTCTTAGATAGAGCATAGAGAAATAGAAAAGTAGAAAAGGAATACGGCTGTTTACACTGGTCAGCAAGAAAGAGGAGATTCAAACAATGTTGGTATTAAAAAATGGTACAGTAATAGATCCAGCAAGTGGTTTTGAAGGAAAAGCTGAGATCTGGATCAATGAGGGAAAGATCATGAATGTGATTTATGGTCAGACTCCTAAATCTGATATACCAAAGGAACATGTGACAGAGATTGACGCATCGGGAATGGTGATCGCTCCGGGACTAATGGATGTACATGTTCATTTTCGTGATCCGGGATTGACCTACAAAGAGGATATCCTGACAGGTGCAAAGGCTGCCGCAAGAGGCGGTTTTACTCGTGTGGTCTGTATGGCAAATACAAAACCAGTGGTAGATGATGTACAGACACTTCAATATGTTCTGGAAAAGGGAAGAACCACTGGTATCCATGTTATGCAGGCAGCAGCTGTAACAAAGGGACTTGCCGGTAAGGAAAGAACCAACATGGAAGAATTAAAGTCTGCTGGTGCAGCCGGATTTACGGATGACGGAATCCCGATCTTAGATTCAAAGTTGTTATATGAGGCGATGTTAGATGCTAAGAGTCTGAATATGCCGATTAGTCTGCATGAAGAAGATGCACGCCTGATCACAAATAATGGAGTCAATCAGGGAGAAGCGGCAAATAAGCTGGGGATCATAGGTTCTCCATCTGTTGCAGAGGAGTCTATTGTTGCACGGGATTGTATGATCGCACTCCGAACAGGTGCAAGAGTCAATATACAGCATATCAGTTCCCGTGTTTCTGTAGAAATGGTACGTCTTGCGAAGAAATTGGGTGCTGATGTGTGGGCAGAAGTGACACCACATCATTTGGTATTAACAGATGAGGCGATTTTAAAATATGGAACACTGGCGAAGATGAATCCGCCTTTGCGTACCAAAGAAGACAGGGAGGCATTGATCGCAGCATTGGCAGATGGAACAATTGATATGGTAGCGACAGATCATGCTCCGCACAGTGAGGAAGAAAAAGCAGGAAATCTTGCCGCTCCACCAGTTGCCCCAAGTGGGATCACAGGTCTTGAGACAGCACTTTCTTTGTGTATCACACATCTGGTACGCACAGGACGACTGTCTATGATGCAGTTGATGGAACGGATGAGCAAAAAGCCGGCAGAACTGTATCATGTGCCATATGAGGGGATCTGTGCTGGTGCACCTGCGGATCTGGTTTTGTTTGCTCCAGATCAGACATGGGTGGTAGGAAATTATGCTTCGAAAGCAAAAAATTCACCATTTACAGGTGAAACTTTGTATGGAAAAGTTTGCTATACCATCTGTGATGGAAAAATCGTGTATGCATGTGAAAAGGAATGAACGTGTTATGCCTAAAAAGACATATAAAGTTCTGTTTTTTGATTTAGATGGAACATTGCTTGATTTTAATGCTTCGGAGAGAGAGGCGCTGGGTCATCTCCTTTTGGATAAAGGAATAGAGGCGACAGAAGATGCGTTAAGGTGCTATCACCAGATCAATGATTCCATGTGGAAGATGTTAGAACGTGGGGAGATTACCAGAGAACGTCTTCAGACAGAGAGATTTGAGCGCTTTTTTGAGACATTGGGGATACAGAAGTTAGAGGGGGATGAGGCGTTTCATTACAGAACGTATCTCTCCCAATCTGCGATCCCTATCAAAGGCGCAAGAGTACTTTTAGAGAATCTGTCAAAACGGTATCCTCTCTATCTTGTGAGCAATGGAAATACAGATGTACAGTATGGAAGGTTGGAAAAATCAGGATTTCAGGAATTTTTTCAGGGGATTTTTCTATCACAAGAGGTGGGATATACCAAACCAGACAAGCGTTTTTTTGATGTTTGTATGGAGAAGGTCACAGGGCTTACCGCAAAAGACATTCTTTTGATCGGAGATTCTGTCTCATCTGATATGAAAGGCGGTCTGCTGTCTGGGATCGATACTTGCTGGTATCATCCAGAAGGGACACCGGGGATGTTGTCTGGCGATGAGATACCAGTGACCTATGAGATCAGAAGTTTAGAAGAATTGTACGCCATTTTAGAGGTGGACTTGCAGAAAGATATGTAGATATGATGAAGGTCATACGTATTCTTGCATGAAACATGAGGAGTTGGTATGACCTTTTGATTCTGCTGTCATGATATATAAAATGGGGAAGGAAATAGGAACATGCTGCAGGGGATCTAAAAATGCAGCGGAAGGGATGAATGGTTAGATGAAAACAATGCTTGAACGGGGGGCTGGTCTGTTGATGCCGATTTCCAGTCTTCCATCTCCTTATGGAATCGGCACATTTGGAAGAGCAGCATATGAATTTGTAGATATATTAAAAAGAGGAAGACAGATGTATTGGCAGGTACTTCCTATGGGACCGACCAGTTATGGAGACAGTCCATACCAGTCTTTCTCAGCCTTTGCAGGAAATCCTTACTTTATTGACTTGGATCTTTTAAAAGAGGAAAACCTGTTAAAGCAGGAAGAGATCGATGCGTGTTATTGGGGGGAAGACGAGACAAAGGTAGCTTATGATGCGGTATTTTACTATCGTTTTCCATTGCTGAAAAAGGCATATGAAAGAAGCGAGCATCAGGGGACAGAGGAATATGTAGACTTTTGTGAAAAGAATAAAGAATGGCTGTTAGATTATGCATTATATATGGCATGTAAGTTCCATTTTGAGAATACAGAATGGTTGGCTTGGCCTGAGGAGATCCGTTTCAGAAAACCAGAAGCTGTCAAAAAATATAGCGAAGAGCTGGAAGATGAGATGAGCTTTTGGATGTTTTTGCAGTTCAAGTTTTTTGAACAGTGGAATAAGCTGCGTGCCTATACACATGAACAGGGAATCCGTATCATAGGCGATATTCCGATATATGTGGCATTGGACAGTGCAGATGTGTGGGTACATCCGGAACTGTTCCAGTTAGATGAAAAGAATCTGACACCATTAAAGGTTGCAGGAGTTCCTCCGGATGCGTTTTCTGATGATGGACAGCTCTGGGGAAATCCATTATACAATTGGGATTATATTGAAAAAACGGATTTTGCATGGTGGAAAGCCCGTATGAAGGCATCCGCAAGGCTGTATGATGTGATCCGTATTGACCATTTTATCGGGGTAGTACAGTATTATTCCATTCCATTTGGTTCTGTTGATGGAAAGGTGGGAAAATGGTACAAAGGACCAGGTAAAAAGCTGACAGATGCAATTGATTCTGTGATCGGGGATGCAAAGATCATTGCAGAAGATCTTGGAGTATATTGTCCGGCAGCAAAACGTCTTTTGAAAGAGACTGGTTATCCTGGAATGAAGATCATGGAATTTGGATTCAGCGGAGATCGTTTTAATGAACATCTTCCTCATATGTATGAGCCAAATATGGTAGTTTACGGTGGAACTCATGACAATGAGACGTTGATTGGTTACTTTAACGAAAGTCACAGAGAGTGGTGGGAACTGCAATATGTGGCAGACTATCTGGAGGCAAAACATAAAGAAGAAGTGGTGTATAGAGTCTTTCGTGCTTTGTATGCTTCCTGTGCGAGTGTGGCTATTTTTCAGGTACAGGATCTTTTGAAACTTGGGAATGAAGCAAGAATGAATACACCAAGTACGTTAGGGGATAATTGGCAGTGGAGAATGCGCAAGGGGCAGATCCAGCAGGGCGATATTGATATGCTCAGTTATCTGGTGGATACATTTGGAAGATTTCCGGATATGAGGACACATCAGGAAGAAGAGACTATAGAAGAAGACATAGAAGAGAATATTTGATTTTTTACTTTATAGCGTTAAAATTTAATGTTTTAAAGTGATATAGGTTGACAGCACTGAACCATGGTGGTATGATTACAGACATCTGAAACGATTTTCAAGACAGAATATTTTGTTTGAGGAGAAAGGGAGAATATTTATGAAAAAATCAATGAAAATGCTTTCTTTAGTAACGAGTGCTGCCATGGCTCTGTCTCTGGTTGCATGTGGTGGTAATACGACTCAGACGACTGCAGCACAGGCTGGGGAAAAGACACAGACTGAAGCTGCTAAAGAAACAGAGGGAGAAAAGAAGGAAACCTATACTGTGGGTATCTGCCAGCTGGTACAGCATGTAGCACTGGATGCAGCGACTCAGGGATTTAAAGATGCGCTGACAGAAGCCTTTGGTGATGCCGTTGTATTTGATGAGCAGAATGCTCAGGGAGATTCTAATACCTGTTCAACGATCATCAATAGTTTTGTATCAAATGATGTGGATCTGATCTTGGCGAACGCTACAGCAGCTTTGCAGGCAGCACAGGCAGGTACGAGTGAAATACCGGTTTTGGGAACTTCTGTGACAGAGTATGGTGTGGCTCTTGGTATTGATGATTTCAGTGGTACTGTAGGAGGCAATATTTCCGGTACATCAGATCTGGCTCCTTTGAATGAGCAGGCAGCTATGCTCAAAGAATTGTTCCCAGATGCAAAGAATGTGGGACTTTTGTATTGTTCCGCAGAAGCCAATTCTCAGTATCAGGTAGATACCGTGAAGGCAGAGCTGGAGAAATTGGGATATACCTGCGAATACTACGCATTTTCTGACTCCAATGACCTGTCTACCATTGTTACCAATGCAACCAATGCCAGTGATGTGATCTATGTGCCAACTGACAATACAGCAGCTTCTAATGCAGAGATCATCAATAATATCTGTCAGCCGGCAGGAGTTCCGGTGATCGCAGGTGAGGAAGGTATCTGTAACGGATGTGGTGTAGCTACCTTGTCTATCAGCTATTATGATCTGGGTGTAGCTACCGGCAATATGGCAGTAAAGATCCTGAATGGAGAGTCTAATGTTTCCGAAATGCCGATCGAGTATGCACCACAGTTTACGAAAAAGTACAATCCGACCATCTGTGAGGCTTTGGGTGTGACGATTCCGGATGATTATGTGGCGATTGAAGAGTAAGTCAGCCTGAAATAGGATAAGTTTTATAAAAAGACCCCGCACAGGACATTTTCTTGTGCGGGGCAAATATGGTTTAAAAGGAGAAATGAGATATGGAAAGTTTACTGAATGCTTTGCCAGGTGCAGCGGCTCAGGGGCTGATCTGGGGCATTATGGCAATAGGAGTATATCTGACATACCGTATTCTGGACATTGCTGATCTGACAGTAGATGGATCTTTGGGAACAGGTGGAGCAGTATTTATCATGATGATGTTGTCCGGACAGAATGTGTGGGTAGCTATGTTGGGTGCAGTATTGGCTGGAATGGCAGCTGGTCTGGCGACAGGGCTTTTACATACTTTTATGGGAATCCCAGCGATCCTTGCAGGTATCCTGACCCAGTTGAGTCTTTATTCTGTTAATTTAAAAGTCATGGGAAAGGCGAATCAGGCTATCAATGTAGATAAGTTTGATCTGTTAGTGTCTCTTCGCTATATCAGAAACGTACCATTTTATAAAAATACAATTTTTGTAGTGGCGATAGGAATTCTTTTACTGATCGTAGTCCTTTATTGGTTTTTTGGTACAGAGATGGGATGCTCTTTGCGTGCTACAGGATGTAATGATAAGATGGCAAGAGCTCAGGGGATCAACACAGATTTTGCCAGAGTTTTGGGATTGATGATCTCCAATGGTCTGGTAGCCTTATCCGGCGCTATGCTGTGCCAGTATCAGGGATTTGCAGATGTCAATATGGGGCGAGGCGCTATCGTGATCGGTCTTGCAGCTGTCATTATCGGTGAGGCAGTGTTTGGAAAGATTTTCCGCAATTTTGGTTTCCGCCTTTTTGGTGTTGTGTTGGGATCTATCATCTATTATCTGGTACTTCAGGTGGTAATCTGGAGAGGAATTGATACGGATCTGTTAAAGCTGCTTTCCGCAGTAGTAGTAGCAATCTTTTTGGCAATTCCTTACTGGAAGACAAAGTATTTTACAAAGACCAGAAAAAGGGGGTAGAGACATGTTAGAGATCAAAAATATTTCCAAGACATTTAATCTGGGAACGATCAATGAAAAAAAAGCACTTCAGGGATTGAGTCTTACCCTGAATGATGGAGATTTTGTAACGGTGATCGGCGGCAATGGAGCTGGCAAATCCACTCTGCTGAATGCGATTTCAGGTGTATGGACAGTGGATGAAGGGCAGATTGTGATCGATGGAAAAGATGTGACAAAATTACCAGAATATAAAAGAGCTGCTTTTTTGGGACGTGTGTTCCAAGACCCTATGAATGGCACAGCTGCCACGATGGGAATTGAAGAGAATATGGCGTTGGCATTGAGAAGAGGGCGCAAGAGGACGTTAAAGGCAGGCATTAAGAATAGTGAAAGAGATCTGTACCGTTCTTGGCTGAAACGGTTGGGACTTGGGCTGGAAGAACGCATGACCTCCAAGGTGGGACTGTTATCCGGTGGACAGCGTCAGGCGCTGACCCTTTTGATGGCAACATTACAGAAACCCAAGTTGTTGCTTTTGGATGAACACACAGCAGCACTAGATCCTAAGACAGCAAAAAAAGTACTGGATCTGACAGCAGAGATCATTGAGGAACAGAATTTGACTGCTCTGATGATCACACATAACATGAAAGATGCTATTCAGTTTGGAAACCGTCTGATCATGATGCATGAGGGAAATGTCATCTATGATGTTTCAGGAAAGGAAAAGAAAAATCTGACTGTAGAAGACCTTCTACATAAGTTTGAGGAAGCAAGCGGCGGAGAATTTGCCAATGACCGTATGATGTTGGCAAAGTAAGTGATCGAAAGTAGGATAGAAGAAAACAAATCGGGAGACTGTGAAAGGATTATGCAGTCTCCCGATTTTGTGGTATAATTATGATATCATAAAAGTTGCAGAAGAAAAGAAAGATGACAGTTTTCCAAGGGGGTGTCTATCGTGGATAAAACAAAATTAGTGATTACCATTGAACGCCAATATGGCAGTGGCGGACGTATCGTGGGACAGCTTTTGTCAGAGCGGTTGGGGATTCCGTACTATGATGATGAAATATTGAGTATGACAGCAGAAAAAAGTGCGGTGGGAGAGCAGTATTTCCGTCTGGCAGATGAGCGGGCAGGCAATAATCTTCTGCGCCGTATCGTGGGAGGAATGCGGGACACGATAAGCGGGCAGCCAAAGATTGAAGGAGATGTCACATCTCCTGATAACCTGTTTCGTTTTCAGTCTGAGGTGATACGAGAATTGGCGGAGAATGAATCCTGTATCATCATTGGACGCTGTGCAGATCATATCTTGGAGACGGCTGGAAAAAAGGATCTGATCAAAGTATTTGTCTATGCAGATATCGCAACTTTGATCCGTCGGACTATGGAAGTGGATGGGATATCAGATACAAAGGAAGCACTTGCAAAGCTGACGAAGACCACAAAGCAGCGTCGTG
>CAJMNU010000004.1 GCA_905214855.1 uncultured bacterium
AGCGCTCTCGCAATGGCATCATCCGGCATCCTTACCGCTACTGTATCCAATCCTCCCGTTGTCCCATAAGGTACTGCATCCGTTTTCTTAAAAATCATGGTCAAAGGTCCCGGCCAAAATGCTTCCGCAAGTTGAATGGCTTTCTTTGGAATCTCTTCCGTAATCTTACTCAAATAAGAAAGTTCTGCAATATGCACAATCAGCGGATTATCTGAAGGTCTTCCTTTTGCCGCATAAATCTTTTTTGCCGCTTCCTCATCCAGTGCATTTGCTCCCAATCCATATACAGTCTCTGTAGGAAATGCAACCAATCCGCCATTTGCCAAAATTTCTGCTGCTTCTATCAATTCTTCTTCTTTTGGAAATGCAGGATTCTCAATCTTTACATTTCTTGTATCCATAACTAAACTCCTTCCTGCTACAAATATCTTTATTCTTAATATCCCTTACATCTGACAAAAAATCAGCATCACAGGGATCAAAATGGCTTTTGCTCCAATATCTTATGCTAAAGCATAGCACATTCAGGATAGCCCTGCAATGGACAAGTTTTCAATTTTTTGGATTGTATATAGCAATTTCATAGCAACTGTGCTATATTCTAAAAAAGAATCCCGTGGTTAGGATTCTATATCATTATTTTATCGGGAGGCAAGAATATGGCGCTTATATTACCAGAACATTATGACCCACGGCTCTCCATCCGTGAAACTCAAGAAGCAATCAAGTACATTCGCGACACTTTCCAAAAAGAATTTGGTCGTGAGATGAATCTGGAGCGAATTTCCGCACCTTTGTTTGTAGAACAAAGCAGTGGTCTTAACGATAATTTAAATGGTGTTGAACGTCCTGTTCAGTTTGATCTTGCTGCCAATCCCGGTGAAACCATCGAGGTTGTACATTCTCTTGCCAAATGGAAACGTCTGGCCCTTCAAAAATACCATTTTCAGCCCGGTGAAGGACTTTATACAAATATGAATGCCATTCGTCGTGACGAAGAGCTTGACAATCTACATTCCTGTTATGTAGATCAGTGGGATTGGGAAAAAGTCATCACCAAAGAGGAGCGTACTTTAGATACCCTAAAGGCTACTGTTCGTACTATTTTTAAAATCATCAAACATATGGAACATGAGGTCTGGTATAAATACCCGCAGGCTGTAGCACATCTTCCAGAAGATATCTTCTTTATCACCAGTCAGGAACTCTTAGATATGTATCCTGATAAGACACCAAAAGAGCGTGAAAATCTCATCACAAAAGAACATGGATGTGTCTTTCTGATGCAGATTGGCGATACCCTGTCCAATGGAGAGCCGCATGATGGACGTGCACCAGACTATGATGACTGGAAATTAAACGGTGATATCCTTTTTTGGTACGAAACATTAGGCTGTGCTTTGGAAATTTCCAGTATGGGTATCCGAGTAGACGAGACCTCTCTGAATTATCAGTTATCTAAATCCGGCTGCAATGACCGCCGGACACTTCCTTATCACAACATGCTTCTCCATGGAGAACTGCCATATACGATAGGCGGCGGAATCGGACAGTCCAGACTCTGTATGCTTCTTTTGGACCGTGCCCATGTAGGTGAGGTTCAGGCAAGTATATGGCCAAAAGAGATGAGAGAGCTTTGTGAAAAACATAAGATTTTTCTGTTATAATATCATTTCCTCATCCTGACATAATGTATTTTTGTTTATTCTCAGTCTATCTATTGACTGTCATAATTATTTTATAAGGAGGCTACTTATGATTTATTCATCTATTCATGCCATTGCATCTCCATATCAGTATCCACAGCCTTTCCAGATCGCATTTGAGTGGATTGCCGCACACGACATTGCAAACATGGAAACTGGTACATATGAAATTCAGGGAAAAGACATTTATGCTATGGTACAGGATATCACAACACAACCTGTCGAAGAACGCCGTGCAGAGAGACATGATGCCTACCTTGATATCCAATACATTCATTCTGGTACAGAAAGAATGGGATTTACCCACTACACTGGAAAAGAAACAATCCTTGAAAACCCCGAAGGCAAAGATGTCGTATTCTATACAAATCTTCCTCAGGAATCTTTCATTGATGTTACTGCTGGATGTTATTGTATCTTCCTCTCCAATGATATCCACCGTCCCGGCTGTGCTGCCACCAAACCAGAACATGTCCGCAAAGTTGTATTTAAAATCAAAGAATCTTTATTATAATATCGTATAGACAATAAATACCTGTCTTTCTAGTCTGTCGGGTCAAAAGACCCCCACTCTCCTATCTTCTCACAGGAATCTGACTTTTGACCCGACATTTTTTCTATCTCCTTTTTTTCATGTTATCTATCCCACATATCCCCCTATGCAGACATCTGAAAATCCTATCTGTCTTATGTCTTATTTAAATATTCTAAAATTCCCATATGGATAGCCCATGCAATTTTATCCTGATAAACCTCCTGTTTTAACTTTGAGGCTTCTTCCCAGTTGCTTAAAAATCCACATTCCACCAGAGCGATCGGGGCTTTTGTATGTAAAAATAAATAGTAAGAATCATTCGATTTTGCCTGCCTTCGATTCTTTTCTCCCAACACATAATCAAAGCGTTTTTGGATGATCTCTGCCAATTTTTTCCCTTTTTCTGAATCCTTATAATAAAATACCTGTGCCCCTGACACATTTTCCTGATGATAACTATTTTGATGGATACTCACTATCAGATCTGGATCGCTCTCTTCCATAACACGACAGCGCTCTCTCATATCCGCTTTCTTTTTCTGTGAATCTGTGTCTTTATACAATCCTGAATCATTTTCTCTGGTCAAAATCACTTCAACATCTGCTTTTTCCAAATATTTTTTAAGTTTCTGTGTGATCTGAAGATTGATATCTTTTTCAAGAGTTCCATCCACTCCTACTTTACCGGGGTCACTGCCTCCATGCCCCGCATTCCATCTGCGCACCTTTTGTATATTTCCTATTTATACCTCTTCCATTATCATGAAAAACACAGCCTTTCATATTTTTTCAGACACTTTTTTGAATAAAGACAACCTTTCCTTACATATGCTTACATATATCATATAAAAAGGCTGGTTTCTTTCTATCATGAAACAACAGATTTCCTCCTACCACATTATGCGTGAATACAAAGGGGAAGAAAGTATAACAGAACTTCTGAATCATATTTTGCAGATTCCAGACCAGTCATACAGGAGGTCTTCCTTATGCCCAAAATATACTATGCAGCCGGATACAGCCGATTCAGCAGCCGAGAAGATGATATAAAAGGGAGCAACAGCATTGCCAATCAACAAAAGATAATACAAGAATTATTAAAAGAACTTCAATACCTCAATCCCAAGGATACGTTTCTTCTTATCCGTGAATATTCAGATGAAGATTATACAGGTACTACTTTTCATCGTCCTGAATTTCAGCAAATGATCAACGACTGTAAAAATGGGATCGTAAACTGCATCCTCGTCAAAGATCACAGTCGTTTTGCACGAAATGCTGCAAAAATGCAGTTGATTTTAGAAGAAGAACTTTCCCATGTCCGCTATATCTCCAAATTGGATCATTTTGATAGTCTGTATGATGAATATGATGCCATGTTTCAAATTAAAAATACATTCAATCAAATGTATGCTGAGGATATTTCCAAGAAAGTCCACAGCAGTATTGACATCAAACAAAAAAATGGAGAATTTACAGGCAGTTTCTGCTGTTATGGATATAAAAAGAGCGAAGAAAACAAGAACAAGCTCTTAGTCGATGAAACCGTCCGCCCTGTTGTGGAGATGATCTTCCAATTAAAACTTCAGGGTATGAATCTTCAGGCAATTGCCAGACACCTCAACGACTTACAGATTCCATCTCCCTCTGTTTATAAACAATTATCTGGTTTGCGTTATCGCAATGCAAATCTCTCCAATCCAGACTCTAAACCACTTTGGGGATTTTCTACGATACGCCGTATTTTAACCAACGAAACTTATATGGGAAATCTGGTTCAGGGACGTGTACGTCAAAAAATGCGAAAAAAGCCTGTTCAAAAAGACAAATCGGAATGGGTCATTGTCCCAAATGCTGTGCCTGCCATTATTTCTAAAAAGACTTTTTTGGATGTCCAAAAATCTCTTCAGGACTCTAAATGTGATCATTCTTCTCCCCAACAGCCTTCCCTTTTTGCTGGTATTCTTAAATGTGGTGAATGTCAAAAATCCATGATCCGCCATCAAAAAAACAAAGAATGTATTTATTTTACCTGCTCTACCAGACGCAGACATGGAAAATCCTACTGTGATTCTCCATCTATCCGTTCTGACATATTAGAACAGTTGATTCTCTGTGATTTGAACAAACTGCTCTCCCTATACAAAGATAAGATACCTCATACGAATATCACTCCAGTATCAGATACTCCTACATATCTTGACCTTATCCAAAGCGCTACACAACAGCAAAAACTCATCCAGCAGCAACGTCAGCGTTTTTATCTTGATTATAACAAACATCTCTTAAACAAAGTGGATTATCTTACTCTCAAAACAGATCTGGATTCCAAAGAAGCTCTTCTATCCCAGAAGATTTCCTGTCTTCAACAGGTCCAATCTATAAAAGAACAGACATCCCAATCTATTTCCGGAATCTTTATTTCTGATCACTTTGTAAAACTGACTCCTACACTTCTGCGGACTATGATAGATCATATCTTTATTTATAGAGATCATACCATCAAGATCGTATATAAATGTTTTGCGCCGAATGTCAGCTTATCATCGTGAAAATATAAATTGCCGCAAAAGATTTTCCTTTTGCGGCGATTTTTTTAATATCGTATTTTTATAGATCATTCTCCACCTGTTTCTCTCTTTTTCTCATTCTATCTCTTGGCATACAACAATCACATTATCTGTCTTTTTGTTTCTTAACTGTTCCAGCTTTCTGTTATACATTTTACATTTCCACTTTCCAGATAACTGCTGTTCATAGATTCAGCCAGATGTTTTACTACATCTTCTAATTCGCTGGATAAATAACTCATCATTTCTGTATAAATCTGTTTCTTCAATGCACACTCACGAATACAAGATGTGTCTGTTGCCATTCTTTGCTTTTCATCTTGTTTCAAACGAAGATATAACGTCCTCAACAGATTAGAATTCTGGGTATTCACAAAATCCAGATATTTCTCAACCATCTCATGGTTTCCTTTTGTAGTTGCAGTCTCAAAAGCATGACGAATTGCTCTCTCTACCCTTGACTGTGTAGTACCCCTCTTTTTTGCGATATCCGCATATAATGCACAAATCTTCCCATCTGAATAATAAGGATCTGTATCAAACAGCTCCATTGCGTCATAAATATATGTGAACCCCTTTACTCTGGCTGGAATCCCAATACTCAACAGTACATTTACAATATCATCTCTCATTTTCTTCTCCTTTAATTCTTCATTTATTTTACAATAGCTCCAACAAGTTGCACTTTTCGTCATGTTGCGACTATTATATGTCTCTTTGCAACATTTGTCAATAGGTATTTGTTGACAACATAACTCTTTTCATTTACTATTATAATAATTACTCACTTTAGTTTAAAAGAAAGGGGAGCATTGCAATGAAAAATCGAATTCGTACTATACGACAAGATGCTGGGTTAACTCAACAAGAATTTGCAAAAAGAATTGGTGTCTCCAGAAATACAATTGCAACCTATGAAACCAGTGTGCGTGTGCCTATTGATGCAGTGATTGTATCCATTTGTCGTGAATTTAATGTAAATGAAACGTGGCTTCGAACAGGCGAAGGCAACATTTACATAGAAACCAACTCAGACCTTGCACTATCTCAATGGTTTGGTCAGATGCTGCGTGAAGATGATACATCTTTTAAGAAACGTTTTTTATTAAAATTATCACACTTTAATGAACAAGACTGGGCTTCTCTGGAAAAATCGATTCGTCTACTTAGCTGACTGCTAAAAATGCCCTCAAAAATTCAATGATACACCTGAGTTGTTCTGTATCTGCTTTCTGTATCATATCAATAATTTGGCTTTTCTCTTCCATAGTCCCTCCAATAAAATAATAAGATCACATATTTTAGATATGTATTTTGATATTATGTTTACAGTCTATGCGATTTTCAAGGAAAAGTCAATCTCTTTTCAACAAATTTCTTGTTATTTTGATTGTTTTATCAAGTTTCCTGTAGTATAATACATATATATCGTGTGAAAAGAGGTAAATCTCATGGGAATTGGTGAACGCTTAAAAACACAACGGATAAACCTTAATATGACAAGAGTTCAATTGGCTGATGCCATTCATGTAACACCATCTGCAATCGCCAACTACGAAAACAACATCAGTTATCCCAAACCAGATATCCTTATTGCTCTTATTCGAGTTCTACAAGTAGATGCAAATTATCTATATCAGGATTATCTGATGAATTCTGCTCTGCGCCATGAATATGGATCAGATCTGTCTGCCTCAGAAAAGGAATCTATAAAAAAATATCGGGTGTTAGACAAAGCCGGAAAGCAAACGGTGCAACGGGTTATCCACGATGAATTTGTTCGTGTGACGAGTGAGAGCTGGGGTTCTTTTCCCTGCTATATTCCCAGTATCCGTAAGCTAAACACTGGTTTTATTCTTCAAAATCCATCCCAGACAGTTTATATCAAACAAAAACATGTACCACCTAACACTCAATTTTGTCTTCAAATTCAAGTAGATGAATATCAGCCCATTTTTAAAAAAAATGATCTTTTGGCACTAAAACAAGAAGAAACCGCTCACAACGAAATCGGTCTTTTTTCTGTCAATGGCATCTGCTATATCCGAAATCTTTTTCACGCAAAAAATACCATCATCTTAAAGGCACTCAATGTCATGGATCCTGATATTGTCATTACAGAAAAAGATGATTTTTACTGCTATGGGACAGTAATTGATAAAATCTATGGCAGGTATAATCTGATTGATTCCCCACTGCTTGGTTAGATCTGTCTTTCCCATACAAAAACAGGAAGAAACAATCTGCCTCTTGTATTGTTTCTTCCTGTTTTTGTAGTTATATATTGTTGCGCACTTCACCATTTCCCTGCCCAGCATCCAAAACCACCACTGCCTTGGAAGTTTTTGCTATTACCTCCTGCGTTTGCGTGATTTTTCCTGCCTGACTGGACAAAATACTGACTAATGATAACAGCAAAAGTCCCATCATACTTTGAAAAAATGCCTGTCTCACTCTCATCTCAGCCTTTATTTTCTTCTTTTACCCCTAGTATATTCCCACAGCACGTTCCATCATACATGAAAACTCTTTCTTTTTATTGGGCTATTCTGTGATCATGTTCCTACACCTTATCAATATGGAATATACAATGTATTATAATCATGGTTTTCTTCCTTGATCATAGTCTGTATTGTCGTTGCAACTTCACTGAAATACTCACTGTCTTTCCAAAGTTTATATGCCGGATCTTGCAAAATTTCTTCACTGGTATTCGGAATCGTTCCAGAATAAAAATTAGGATTCAGACGGGCATACAATTTTGCCATACTCTCACTATCCCCCACAGAAAGCCCATGAGCCTGCAAATCATAATACACATTCCAGTAAGAAATATCATAAAGGAACTCTTTAGCATATGCATCAAAATTCAACAATTCCCGATCTTTCTTGCCGTATTTCTTTGCCCACTTTTCTACTTCTACCTTTTTAGTATAATAATTCAGATCTCCATTGACTAAAATCTCCAATATCCCATATTTACACGGATACATCATCAACGCTCCGGTCACTACCTCATAAATTCTTGGTTCTTCCTGAGTATGAGTGTAATGCTGAATATGAAGATGTCCGCTTAAATGTAGATTAATATCATTATCTTCCCACATATGTATCAAGCGTTCATCATGCTCAATGGTACAATTTTGTATGAATTCTTCACTTGCCTGTGTCTGTTCCAAAAGATTGTGATGTGTGACTGGGATGACCCGAATCCCTTCATCCCATGCTGCTTCCAGCTTTTCTTCAATCCATTGATATGTCCCTTCCTGAATCATTCCCCCCACTTGATTCACAGGATCATATTGGCAGGAATCGATCATCAAAAGCCATGTATACTCATTTAATGGATAAATATAGCTTAAAGAAGCCGGATCTTCACTGATCGCCTCTTTATAACCAAATTCTTTATAAATATCCCGAAACTGCTGTGCTGAAATATTCTCTACTGGATATGTCCCTTCTTTTCTGTATCCACTTGCATATGGACTGTTAATATCATGATTTCCCGGAATCACCACTACAGGAATCCCTTTCTTCTCCAGTCGTCTTAAACGGTCTGCCAATGCCTCATGACTTTTTTTCTCTCCATTTTTTGTTAAATCACCGCTCAGGATCAACACATCCGGCTGCTCTTTTTCAATGTCTTCCAAAAAGGCCATTAAAATCTCCCAACCATATTGTGTCAGCATACCATCGCTGTTTTGAAGCATTGCCTGAAAACTCTCTCCTTCATCACACAGTTCTTTTGCCAGATAATGGATATCCGTGGCAATTGCAATCCTTATCTCAATATCTTCTTTGTTTATTCCTTCAGTATCTTTCCCCGAATCTTCCGAAACTTCTTCTGTCTCATCCGTTTCTGTCATCTCATCAGGAACACTCTCTGATGTGCCGCTCTGTGACTGTGTCTCATATCCCGGAATTTCCAGTGTTACTTTTGTCCCTTCCTCCAAAGATTCCTCATTAGTACTGCTACTGTCCTCACCACTGCTCTCTACAGTAGCTCCACCCAGACCAGGAATGCTTTGAGAACATGCCGTCAAGTCCCCCAAACACAAGATCATCAAAAATAAACTTATCTTTTTTTTCATCTCTGTTCCCCCATTCCTGCTCTTTTCTATTTGCAATGTCCGTCCACATCACCTATTTTTGATATCCGACCACATCCCAGACATCCTCTGTCTCCAGACCAAGTTTCCAGCAGGCAACCCCTGCCAGTTCATACTTCTTGATCAAATCCATCTTCATCTGCAGAGATTTCGCATCCTCAAACCAGAGATACTGTTTTTGATCGTCTGTTTCTAATTCTCCATAAGAAAGACCAACATCATCCTGCCAGATCAATTCTACACCATTCTCTTCCAGCCATCTCTCAGAAGCTCCAATCCCCAATGCCTTAGAACTGACCACACCATCTTTCTCCGTCCACAATCTTGTGTAAAATGGGACTGCATTGATCACCCTCTCCTTGGGGACTTCCTTTAGTGTCTCCTTAATCCCCATTTCCACATATCCAATGGATGCCACAGGTCCCGGCTCTCCTCCAGAATAATGCTCATCATATCCCATAACAATGACATAGTCGGCAACGATTCCTTGTTCTTTCCTATTATAAAATCTTGTGCCTGCAGTTGGCACATAATTGTCCACAGATAAAACCAAGCCCTCTTTGCAGCATTCAATCGATAATTCTCTTAGAAACTGTACATAATGAACCCCAGCACTTTCCTTTAGGCTCTCAAAATCCATATTCAATCCATCCAACCCCAGATCCTTTGCCTCTTTGATCAACTTTTGGATCAAACGCTGCCGTACTGTTGTAGATGATAAAAGCACCTCTGTTTTTACATCATTGCTAAAATTATCCAAAAGCCCCCAAACCTGAATTCCTTTCTCATGTGCCTTTTCCACATAATCCTTACTTCCAAGAGAGGTAAAATTGCCCTCATTGTCTGTAAGTGAAAACCAGGTAGGGACTACTACATTCACTCCCTGTGTCTTACTCAATAAATTTTCCAGATTTTGATTTGCGTCCGGATTTGTTACCTGATGAAATACCAGACAAACCTTTTCTTGCATATCAATATGACTATACACTGGCTCTACAAAAGCACTTGCCAGTTTTTCTATCTCCTCACCTTTCATATCATGATTTCTAATATAACCAATACATCCATCTTTTGTTCTTACCTTACTCCAAGAATCCATCTTTTCCAGAACAACAACATTCTCTCCCTTTTTTCCTATGGTTATGATAGGACTCTTGATCCCGCCTTTTTCTCTCACAGATACATTATGTTTTAATTTAGCCACTGTCTGGCTATCCTTGGTATCTACAAAAATCCGTTTATATTCTCCTTTGTCAAATGCCTCCATACGCACATTGGTATACTGTAAGATCAATCCTGCGGATATATACACTCCTTCTTCTGAAATCCAAAGAAGTTTCTTCCCGTCACTTCCTGTGACTTCTGCATTGGCAGATAACAATTGATCGGGCATGGCATATACCAATTTCTTTTCTACATCATCCCAATAATATCTGTCATTCAAATATTGATTGACCCACTCTAACGGAAAATATGTCTGTTCTTCCATATAGATCGCTTTCTCTTCTGCCATCTGATTATCCAAAAAAATAGAAACCTTGTCTTTTTGTGTGTCAAATACTTCTTCCAGATCTGCCATCTCTTTTGAAGGCATATATCTCTTTGCCGTATTCCATCCAAAATATCCTGCGATCACGACAACAATCAAACCCATTGCAATAAACATTGGAATCAATCTTTTCATCTGTTTCCTCCTGCGATTCTATGGCATCTTCAAGTCATGCTTCCTTAGTATGATCTGCTGCAACAAAAAGCCAAATCTCCAGCTTGAATTGCACTTTATGCAGTTATTATACCATATTTCATGTTTTAGAAGTTTGCATTTTTGTTAACTTTTTATGAACAGCCCCCCATTTTTCATCTATTAAAAATAAAATGAGGACAGCTGCCTTTTTCATCGAAATCATGGCAGTCTGCCCTCCAAAAACTGCAGTTTTTACAGTACGGAATCTTCTCCTGCAGACAATGTGATATTTTAACTGTTTTTTGAAATTATCTTATAAAAAATATCAGGTATAGTGTATTCTGTCAAAACGGATCTCTTTTAACACGCCATCCTGATCAATATAGTCCCCCATATAAAAACCATCTCCTTCCTTCAATTCAAATAGTTTCCCCCATTCTTCCTGAGAACACAACTTTCCATCTATATAGATCGGAATTCCTCGCTCACTGTATCGTTTCAGACCTTCCAGATATCTTCTCTGCTGTTCCTCTCTTTCTCTTTCACTCATCTCATACTTCATGCTCCCTCTCCTTGGATCTCTTACCATTCTGTGATATATAACTTCCTTACGGACTCCCCTATTTTAGAAACATTTGGAAAAAACGCATCACAGCCTCATTAATCCAATATGGACTCTCCAAAAAAGGAACTTGTACAATAGATATGTGCATCATTCTCTCTATTTTCGCTCTGTTCTTTCTGCTTCCAAACACTGCAGCGTATAACCAGCCATCTTCCTGATCTCTTTTTGTCCATCGTACAAAGTCCATATATTCCGCAATTTCCCAATCCACAGTACTTCCCATCACAATTTTTTTCTGACAGCGTAAAAATTCATTCCTCCCCTGTATATAATCACATCCAAAATCAATAATAATGCATCTATAATCCTGACTCAGGCAATGTGTTATACTTGTTTCCAATGCTGCCGGATAATAATCCACTCCCTTATGACAAAAATACATCCCCTCTTTTTGGCATTCTCCATACTGTTTCATAATCTTGAGGAAATCACCACTGGAATTCCATTCCAGCACAGCTGTTTTTTTCCAAAACAGACCAGACATATAGGATGCAAGCAAAATCGCCATAAAAGTTGTTCCCACTTGCGGAGCAGTTCCCATAATCCCCCATGTCCGATTTATTTCCGGAAGATGGATCGGATACCTCTTCCATATGATGTTGTGTTTTCCCATCTTCCTGTGTCTTTCTTTAAAAATTCCCAAAGTTCACCTAAAAAGCTGTCTCTCACCCCATTTCTTTCAAATACATCTGGAAAATAAGGCATACAAAACTGTACCTCTTTTCTCATATCTGCTGGCAGAAATTGTTGTTGCCGTCTCTGCTTTCTTCTATCCATATGATTCCAGACAACACAGCATTTCTTCTGTTTCTTTAACCAGCAAACTGCTTCTACGCAGTCCTGCCATTCCCAGCTTTTTCCTCCGGCTACCAAAACCACAGCGTTCGCTTCCATGATTCCGGCTCTCCTTACATCAGCCCCAAAGTCTCTCAGCACCACCTCATACGTTCCCACCCGACGTTCTACACATTCCCCCACATATGGACAAAATGCCATGCCGAATATAAAGATCTCCCCCGGAGAACAGATTGGGATATGCTGATACCGTGCTAATTTTAATACCATTCCTGATTGATTTTGTTCGTCGAATAGACAAGAAATATTCCTTTGATATAGATAGGACAGCAGACTTACCACTAGATGTGTGGTACCTGTCCCCGCTTTGCTTCCAGCAAAATTAATGATAAGAGATGGACGTTTTTCGCAAGTTGCTTTATCTGTGAGCGCTCTCAGTGCTTCCTCTAACATATCTACAGATTCATAGCGTTCTTCTTTTTTTTCCTGCAGACAGATTGAGAGCACTTCTCTCAATGGCTTCCCCAACTGTTCCAGACACGGTTTTTCCTGATGTTCAGGAACCATTTTTGTACACATAAAATACAGAATCATGCCAATTGCATAGATATCTGTTCTCTCATCCAATTCTTCTTGTGTGTATTGTTCCGGAGCGGCAAATCCCACCGTTCCATAACGTCTTCTTGAATCATTCGCCTCTGTACACAGCATTGCACGATTAAAGTCAACTAATTTTACTTTGTCATCCTCAACAACGATATTTTGGGGTTGTAAATCCAGATATAAGATAGGGCAAAATTGATATGAATGTAAATAGGAAATGATCTGGCATAGCTGAACGCCATAAGACACCACTTTCATTTCCTCCAAACCTCCCAGTCGATTGACTAGGTTAAAAATACTCTCTCCTGTTATATACTCTTCTACCAGAAATCCATACTCAGAATCCTCTTCAATGTCATAGACAATAGGAATTCCCGGATGTCTCAATTCTTTCAATATGTAGGCTTCCCTCAAAAAACTGTCATATTCTTCACTGACTTTCGGCACTCTCTTGATCGCCCTCAATCCATCCAAACTGAGATGTCTGGCTAAAAACACGTCCCCCAGACTTCCGCTTCCAATCTTTCCAAGGATCTGATATTTTCCAAACAGAATGTCTTCTGTTACATAATCTCCTCCTTTCCTCTATCGTCCATCTCTTGCCTTTATACTAACGACTTACTCTATGATTTTCAAGAGGTTTTTCCTATTTTCTAAAAAACGCTATTTTAAAACGCTTATCTGTTCTATTTATACTACTTTTACTATTCGACATCAGGATTAAAAAAACTTTTGCCCACAGCATCATGATTTATCTTTAGGATTATAGGATGTGGATCGTTCATTTTCTTTAAAAATATATTCTTTTCTTTAAAAACATATTTTTTTTCCTTAAAAATCTCTAAATTTTTTTACATAAGAATTGCCAACCTGTTATATCTTATAGTATAGTTAATAATAATAGTGGAGAATTCTGCTTTTTTCTTCACTAATCATATCTTCAATCCTATTGTCTGCAAGAGCCACAGATAAGTCTTGCACGAAAAATAAAAAATAGTATCATTATAACGTAAAGATAGGAAGTGATTTTTAATTATGAAAATAGAACGTATCAGTGAAAACCAGATTCGATGTACCCTCACCAGTTTTGATCTTAGTGTACGCAATTTAAATTTAAAAGAACTGACTTATGGCAGTGAAAAATCCCGTGCTTTATTTCGTGAAATGCTTCAGCGTGCTTCCAATGAAGTCGGATTTGATGCAGAAGATATACCACTGATGGTAGAGGCAATTCCTCTTTCAAATGACAGCATCATGCTTTTAATCACCAAAGTAGAAGATCCAGAAGAATTGGATACCCGCTTTGCTAAGTTTTCACCGGAATCTGATCCGGATCAATATCAAAACCTATATGATTTTTCACTCAGCCTTTTAGATGGAGCAGAAAAATTAGGAGCACTTTCCGATTCTTCTCAAGAAGCACAATCTGCTTTGGACACAGAATCAAAAGAAAACTCCAAAACCACCTGTCAGCTTAGAATATACCGTTTTGACAGTCTTGATAAAATATCCGATGCTGCCAAGGCTTCTGCACTTCCAGATTCTGTCAAGAGCGCTCTCTACAAAAAGCCCGGAGAACGTGAGTATTATCTTGTATTAAGTTCAGATCCTTCATCCAATGATGATTTCCATCGCCTCAGCAATCTTCTTTCTGAATATGGCACAAAAGTCAATGCAGATCTTGCATCTGCGGCTTATTATGAAGAACATTTTGATAAATTGATTGCTGCTCATGCATTAGAAAATCTGACAAAGCTGTAACATCCAATCATATAAACAGAATCTCCTCCGGTTCTTCACCGGAGGAATACCTGATCTTCACTCTTCTATTAGATCATATGGATAGTCAATATCTTTCTGCTCTTTCTGATCAATCTCCACATACATGATATCTTCCGAATACCTTTTGATGACCTGTCTTCCCCCCTGATCTCCGCAAAGACTGCACAGTTCTTCTATATACTTCTGGTCAAATATCACTGGATTTCCTGCAATCCCCTCAGATCTTACCCGTCCAATTCCCTTTTCACTCTGAGAAAATGCTTCTAAAAAACGGCATACACTTTCTGCCCGCAGCCAAGGCTGATCTGCCACAAAATATGCAATAGCATCTGCTTCTTGCTTTTTTGCCTCCTCTGCTCCTATCCTGACAGATGCCGCAATCCCTTCCTCTGCCTCTTGATTCCAGATTGCCTCCTGCACTTCTTTTCCTGCCTGAAAAATCTCCTCCTGATTCGTAACTGTACAGATTTCTATCTGCCACCCTTTTTTTTCCATCTCTTGTTTTACTTCATTTAACATGGTAAGCCCTTGTCTGTATAATGGTCTTCCTTTGCATGATTCCATCAATTTATTGCTCCCATATCGTTTGGAAGATCCGGATGCCATATAAATACACATAATATGCTTTCTCATACTCTCTGCTCTGCTGCTCCTTTTCCCACTCAAGTATCTGTACTTTTCAATTTTAGGACCAGCCCCCCTTTTTCCCCTATATTTTTTAAAATCTGTCTGCCAGCCTTTTTCAATTCTTCTGTATCAGCCTGATTTAAGACAGGTATCACTTCTGCTTTAGGGAAACGAAAACGCAATGGCTGTAGGTAACCATATTTCATCAAAATTCCCAAATCCTCTATTTGTAATATTTTTTCTTCCTCTTCCGTTTTGAGGATATTTTTGACCAGTTCCAAACGATGGCAGACCATACCGATTGGCTTTCCCAGTCCTGACAATCCCTCTACCACATAAATCCTATCTGCATCTGGAAAAATGACAGGTTCATGGGAAGCAGGGACTTTGACAGGCAAACGTTTAGATCCATCTGCTTCAATCAGTATATCATCTGCAACAGCCTCTATCTTATGATAGTCTATATCTCCGGGATATCCCATTCTTACATTTCCCTGCCTATCTATCACCACTCGTCCTATCTCAAGACAAGAATGCCCTCTGAATTCGTCCCCTGTAAAATTCTGATCATCCTTTAATAAAATTCCATTTTCTTGCGGAATCATACGATGAGTTGTAGTCAAAATCGCTACAAGACGCCCTTTTTGGGTCAATTCCTGTGCCATTCTTTGAATCAGAGAGGTCTTTCCTCCAGCCCCTACGACATAAATCTTTCTTCCCATCGTATTTTTCTCCTTCTCTTTTCGTTCATACCATCGTCTTCACTACCCTTCGGCGATCTCCCTGACAGCCTCTGCCGCTTTTTCAACCTCTTCTATGGTATTGAAATGCGAAAAACTAAATCTGACACAGCCCTGTTCCTCTGTTCCCAATGCTTTATGCATCAATGGAGCACAATGTCCTCCTGAACGGGTCAATACACCATACTCCTGAGCCAGCCAGTCACTGACTTCACCAGAATCCATATCTCTGATATTCAAAGAAACAATCGCTCCATGTTTTTCTTCACTCATAGGGCATTCTTCCATGTCTCCATATATTGTCACTCCAGAAAGATCTTTCACTCTATGATAAAAATGATCTGCCAGCTGCATCTCCCGCTTTCTTAGAACATCCACACCCTGTTCTTTCAGGAAAAGCAGTGACGCACACAGACCTGCGATTCCATGTCCATTAAGAGTACCTGCCTCCAACGCAGTCGGCATCTTATCTGGATGACTTTGCAGATACGTTTCAATTCCGCTTCCTCCTGAGAGAAGAGGTTTGATCTTTATTCCAGACCGCACACAAATCCCTCCTGTTCCCTGTGGTCCTAAAAGGCTTTTATGTCCGGTAAAACACAAAATATCTATACAGTCTCTTTGCATATCAATCGGAAAGACCCCTGCTGTCTGGGAAGCATCCACAACAAAAAGTACACCCTTTTCCCGACAGGTTCTTCCAATTTTTCGGATATCCGTAAGATTTCCTGTCAGATTGGATTCATGTGTCAAAATCACTGCCTTGACATCTTCAGTTATGCTGTCTAACAGTCTCTCTTCATCCAGTTTTCCTTTTTTTCTCTCATTGCTGTCTTCCTGCATTCCGATACAGCCGATCCGTTCTACAAAAACTCCTCTTTTTTCCATCTCATAAAGAGGGCGGAGTACA
This sequence comes from uncultured bacterium, assembly GCA_905214855.1. Taxonomy (GTDB): domain Bacteria; phylum Bacillota; class Clostridia; order Lachnospirales; family Lachnospiraceae; genus CAJMNU01. Next base: position 16,687 of record CAJMNU010000004.1, read on the forward strand.
CTGTTATGTTCCATTACGCTTGTCACGACATGGTCTCCCGATTCTAAAATCCCTTTGATTGCTATGTTCAGACTTTCTGTTGCATTCATAGTAAATACCGTCTGTTCCGCCCCATATCCATGAAACAGTTCATCCAGAAGTTCTCTTGTCTCGTAAATGATCCTTGACCCAGAAAGAGCGGCTTCATGTGTTCCTCTTCCACTGTTCCCCATCATTCCCATCGCCCTGACAACAGCATTTGCCACTGTATCTGGCTTATGCAGACTGGTTGCAGCACAATCTAAATAAATCATGCTTTTTCTTCCTCACCTTTTTCTTTTGATTCCAAATACATCAGTGCCTCCAGCACACCACCAGCAATACATCTTGCTTTATCAGAAATTGTAAAACAATTTTTATACTCCTCTTTTCTTGGATCGATATCTGCAATTTTAAATCCCTCACTGACTGGATATCCATCTCGGATCAATCCTCTTAACAGACCTGTCAGAGACGCAAGCACAGGCACATTGCTCCCGTCTTCTCTCTCAATCCTCGCAATCTCCTCCCCTTTTTCAACAGAGTCTCCAATTGTTCTAATATTCTTCAAGATCCCTGCCGCTGGAGAATGGATCACACGCTCTTTTCCATATCCTCCGATCACACCGGGAATCCCTGTATTCGGCTGTGCACTCCCCTTTTCAATGATTCTTCCCAAGTTGTGTCCACGTTTTGTCTCGATCACCAGATCTACATCCACACCAGCCTCAAATCCCGGTCCTAATGCGACTGTCTTATCTGCCATATTTCTGTTTGTTCCCAAATTCTTTTTTGCAAGAATCCCATCAACAACAGCCCATGGACGGATCTGATGCAGGATTTCACAGTTTTCATCTTTCATAATGGGGATTTCCTGATCTTTTATGATCTTATATGCTTCCTCCAGATCATCTGCTAAACGGCAAGTCATGCCCTCCACTTCACAAACACCATCATATACAGCTTCTGAAAATGCCACACAGCGCCGAATAGCGGATGGGTGACCGCTCTCCAAAACAAGTACAGGGTATCCCGCCTTTCTTAATTTATAGATCGTTCCCGTCGCAAGATCTCCTCCTCCTCTTACGACAATAAACTGTTCTTCTCGTTTCATCACTTTTCTTTGTCCTTTTCCCATTTCCATCCACAATTTTTTATTTTAACTCAACCAACAGCAGATTCCTACTGGTATGACTACTTATATTACTACTGATATTACTACTGATATTACTATCAGTTTGTACTACTTATACTATTGTTTATTACATCACTACCTCTTTACTGTCTATGGCTTGACAAGCAGATCTGCTCCCATCATCTTTTCTGTTATCTCATACATGTTGGTTACACCTCCAATGCAAAGAGATTCACTCAGTCCATAGTGGTTCAAGCAGGTTCCGCATGTTAAAATTTCTGCTCCCTGTTCCTCCAAAACATGAAGATCTTCCAAAGCAGCAGATCCCTCACAAGTCCATTTTGCACCTCCATTATAAAACAGGATCGTCTTAGGAATTGTGTCCTGTTGGGTCAGTGCAAAAATAAATCCTTTCATCAGCAGCTTTCCCAAAACTGGGTCTCCACTTCCCATTTCTTCTGAAGAGATCACAACTACTTTGTTTTGAAAATTGTTTTGGAAAGACATTGGTTTACATCCACATTCCTCTGTTTCCTTTGATGTCCCATGTTCTGATATATCCTTTTGAGTTCCTGATGTTTCTTCTGTCTCTTCTGGAAGAGTAATCTCTACTTCAAACTCTCTCTCCCTCAATTTTTTATAGGAAGACAACAGATGTTTATGATTTGCCATCTTCACCAGATTTTGAACTGCAATCTCATTGTCCACCAAAACACACACTATTTCTCCTGGTTCTGCTGTTTCCAATGCCTTTTTTGTCTCAATTACTGGAAGCGGACACTGCTTCCCTCTCGCATCAATATTCATATTTTTATCTCCTTCATTCATTTAAAATCTATATTTTTAAGTATTTTTCTTTATGATTTACTATTTTCTTCTATTCTGTTTTGCTCCCATACATATGTCACATAAGCCTGATCAAACTGATATCCCAGTTTTTCTGCCAATGCTAAAGAAATCCTGTTTGCAGCATCCCAGCTTGGAAATAATCCTCTGTCCAAACATTCCAAAATCAATCTGGCAGCACATGCTGATGCCAGCCCTCGTCTTCTATATTCCAGTTTTGTGTCAATCTCAATCCCTCCATCATAATAACTATAAGAAGAAGCTCCTGCTGCCAAATCGTCTCCATGCATCACCACAAATCCGATTCCACATTCCTTATACTGTTTGGCATTCCGAAAAAGACTGACAAAATCCCTTGACCATTCCTGCATCAAACACCGCTGATATAACTCCTCATCGATTGGCTGTATGTAAAAACCATCCGGCAGATCTTTTACCAGTTTCTCCAGCTTTTCTATGCAAAAACTGTTTCTATTTTTCTTTAAAGCATAGCGCAATGTCTCTTCTGCCTCCGGCAAGATCTCACAGATCAAAGATTCCCATTCCTTCTCTCTTGGTATCACCAAAGCGGTTTCTCCTGCAATCTTTCTGATCGTTCTTACAAGATCCTCATTTGGAGTTCCGGAAAGAAAATAAAAATCTCCCACACACAACATCCCAGATTCGGGCATCTGTTCTGCATTGGCAAAAGCTCTCCCCATATATCCCTGAAGACAGCTATTTATCATGGTTTCTTCCCATCCTGAAAACAATGGCTTCAGGCAACTCTTCATCTCACCTTTTATTTCCACAGTCATTTGCAGTCTGTTCCTTTCATTATGACTAGGCAGCTACATGCCCATAAACTTTAGGTCGTGAGTAACTGATGCTGTTTTCTGTTTCCCAAACAACTCCCTGTACTTTCTTACCATTTTGTATATTAAGAGACTATAACTGATCTGTCCGTTTTCTTTACCACTTTGCCCACAATCGCACACGGCAATCCCAATTGTTTTAATTCTTCCAAAGCAGAGGCTGCATCTTCTTGCTGCATACTGACCAAAAGCCCTCCGGATGTCTGTGCATCAAATAAAATTTCTTCTATAGCAAAAGAACAATCTTCAAATCGCACTTTATCCTGCACATGATTGCGGTTTCTCTGACCTGCTGCTGTCAGATAAAATTCTTCCACATACTCCTCACACTCTGGTATATATGGAATAGCATCTTTCCAGATCTGTGCGCTGAACTGTTCTCCTAACATTTCACACAGATGGACAAGAAATCCAAAGCCTGTCACGTCTGTACATCCATGTGTCCGATACTTTCTCACAATTTCAGATGCATATTTGTTCAGTGTGCTCATAGATCGGATGGCAAGATCCATTGCCTCATCCGATGCCTCATGGAGTCTAGAAGCAGTGCAGACAATCCCTACCCCAAGTGGTTTTGTCAGGATCAGTGCATCCCCTTCTCTACATCCTGTATTGGCAAATACTTTATCTGGATGGATCGTTCCGGTTACAGACAACCCATATTTCACACTGTCATCCGCAATGGAATGTCCTCCTGCCAGCACACCTCCTGCTTCCCTTACTTTTTCACTGCCACCCAAAAGGATTTTTCCCAAAATGTTCAGATCCATCGCCTCTGGAAAACATACAATATTCATCGCTGTCTTGACATCACCACCCATTGCATAGATATCACTCAGCGCATTTGCTGCCGCAATCTGTCCAAATATATAAGGATCTTCCACCATAGGAGGAAAGAAGTCCAATGTCTGCACAATGGCAAGGTCGTCTGTCAGTTTATACACCGCTGCATCATCTGAACTTTCATATCCGATCAACAAATTTTCATCTTTTACTTTTGGGATTTTTTCCAGAACCCGTCTAAGTGCACCGGGTCCTAATTTTGCAGTGCATCCGCCACCTCTGCAAAAAACAATCTCCTGTTCTTCCTGTCTCATATATTCACTTAGGCACAGCTCCACACATCTTTTCTCAGTGGCAAAAAATGCCCTTTCCCCTTTCTTAAAATCAAATAGTATGGTAAATTTTTTCTAATTTAAAAGCATATTTCTTTTTCGTTTGATAAATTTCCCCTGATTTTCTTTTATAAGCTGATGGTTCTCTACAACTTTCTGTCCACGCAGGAACACAGTCTCAATCCTACCAGTCACTTCTGTCCCCTCAAAAGGTGCATAGTCTACATTTTGCAGCTGATCGTCTGCTGTTATTGTATCCTTTACTCCCGAACGCAGCAGCACCAGATCTGCGTCGCTTCCCACTTCGATACATCCTTTTTGTGGATACAGACCATATAATTTTGCAGGATTTTCTGACAAAACCTGACACATTTGCTCCAGAGAAATACGCCCTTTTTCTACCCCATAAGTATACAAAAGAACACCTCTTGTTTCAACCCCCGGCATTCCTCCCGGGATCTTTGTAAAGTCATGTTCTCCTAATTTTTTCTGTTCTGTGGTAAAACTACAGTGATCTGTTGATACTGTTTGGATTTCACCGGATGCTAAAGCGTCCCAGAGTGCTTTCTGGTCTTCTTTTGTGCGAAGCGGAGGTGCGATCACATATTTTGCCCCCTCAAAATCGGGAAGATGATACAAAGATTCATCCATCAAAAGATACTGTGGACACGTCTCTGCATATACCATCTGTCCCCTCTTTCTTGCCTCCTGTATTACCCTAAGCCCTTCTTTACATGTCAAATGTACTACTACAACAGGTACATCCACAACTTCTGCAATGCGAAGAAGTCTGTCTATCGCCTCTGCTTCCGCCTGTACCGGACGGGTAATCGGATGACTGTCTACTCCCATCTCTCCTTTTTTTATCCTTTCCTCCCGCACGGCATCGATCATTCCACTATTTTCACAATGCACCCCGGTAATCCCACCAATCTCTTTGAATCGTTTTAATATCTGATAAAATGCTTTGTCATCTACCATCATATCTGGATATGTCATGTACAATTTAAAAGAGGTGATCCCCTGTTCCATCATAGAATCCAATTCCTGACTGACTTCTTCATTCCATTCCGAAATAGACATATGAAAACTATAATCACAGGAACACTTTCCGTCTGCCTTTTCATGCCAGTTTTCAAGACCTTGCTGCAGCGTCTCCCCATGATACTGTGTTCCAAAATCGATCACCATGGTCGTTCCGCCACGGACTGCTGCCTGCGTTCCTGTTTTAAAATCATCTGCTGTCACTGTGCCTGCTACATGGAGGTCAAAATGTGTATGGGCATCAATAAATCCGGGAAAGATCAACATTCCCTCTGCATTTACCACTTCGGCTTTCTCCTCCTGAAGGGATGCCGCGATTTTTGCGATCACTCCATCCTTTATCAGAAGATCCGCTTTTCTGCATCCATTTCCATTCACAATCGTTCCATTCTGAATCAATATATCCATATTTTCTTTCCTTTCTCTATTTCTTTATTTTTCTTCTTCCTGTTCTTTTTTACATTATTTGTACTGTTTATATTCTTTGTGTTGTTTGTACTTTTTGTACTGTTTGTATTCTTTATATTCTTTGTATTATTTATATTCTTTCCATCCCGCTGTCATCTTTGCTATACTTTCTATTCCTCTGCAACACGCCAAAAGGGAATCCCGCTTTGTCTTGATCCATGCGGCATTCCCCTCTGTGTTATATGCTTATTTTTTCACTGTTTTCTTTGCATATGGTGTATCTGCAAGTGGAAGTTCTGTCCTGAATGTCCGATCCAAACGATAATATGCTCCCTGAACCGCTGGTGCTGTCGGAATAGATGTGATCTCACCAATTCCAATCGCTCCATATCCTACACCAATTCCCGGTTTTTCTACTATGATACTCTCAACATCCGGTGTTTTATCCGCACGGAATAATCCCAATGTTCCATACTTTGCTGTTGGCACACAATTTACAAGCGGATATTGTTCTGTCAACGCATACCCCAGTGACATGACCACACCGCCCTCAATCTGTCCTTCCACACTCTTTGGATTGACTGCCTTTCCCACATCATGTGCTGCTGTCACTTTTTGGATCGTTCCATCCTCATTCAGCACACATACCTGTGTCGCATATCCATACGCTACATGGGAAACCGGATTTGGCACATCTGCTCCCATCTTGTCTGTCTTAGCATAGTACTCTGCACAGAATTCTCTGCCTTCCAGTTTTTCAATTCTGCCTTCTTCCTTTGCTGTCTGCATCAGCTGTTCGCAGGCACGTCTTGTTGCCTCTCCTGTGATCAGAGTCTGCCTTGAGCCGGAAGTTGTTCCGGAATCCGGTGCCATAGATGTATTTGGATTATGATATACAACACGGTCTAAAGGAAGCTGTGTTCCTTCACAGACAATCTGTGTCAGCACCGTTCCAAGCCCCTGTCCAATACAGGATGCCCCAGCATGGATATGGATTTTTCCATCTTCCACGATCAAACGGCATCGCCCCATATCCTTTAATCCCACGCCAACCCCTGCATTTTTCATCGCACATGCGATACCTGCATAGGGACTGGAATAGAAAACATCTTTTACCGCTTCCAGAGTCTCTGCAAGACCAGTAGACGCATCCGCGATCTGTCCGTTTGGAAGTACCTGCCCTGGACGTATCGCATTCAGATAGCGGAACTGCCACGGATCCATCCCAACCATTTCTGCCAGAAGATTCAGGTTACATTCTGTTGCAAAACACGTCTGTGTCACCCCAAATCCTCTAAATGCACCTGCTGGTGGATTGTTTGTATAAACTGCCGTTCCATCAATGTCAATCACCTGATAATTATATGGACCTGCTGCGTGAGTACATGCTCTTTGAAGAACTGGTCCTCCAAGTGAAGCATACGCACCAGTATCTGCAACAACAACTGCCTTCATCGCAGTCAGATATCCATTCTCATCACATGCTGTTGTCAATGTAATGCTCATCGGATGGCGCTTTGGATGTACAATCAGACTTTCCTTACGGGTCAATTTGACTTTCACTGGTCTTTTTGTAAGATATGCCACAAGAGCAGCATGGTGCTGTACTGTCACATCTTCTTTTCCTCCAAAGCCACCACCAACCAGTTTATTTTCCACAATCACTTTTTCTGGCGGCAATCCCAAAAGAATAGAACACTCATTTCTTGTATCATATGTTCCCTGATCAGAAGAATAGATAAAAACTCCATCATCAAATGGCATGGCAACCGCAGCTTCCGGCTCTAAAAATGCATGTTCTGTCCAAGGGGTCTCATAATGCTTTGTCACTTTATATTTGGATTTTGCGATCACCTCATCTGCATTGCCTCTCACCAGATGTTCGTGACTAAGGATATTTCCGCCTTCATGAAGGATTGGAGCATCTTCCTTTAAAGAATCCTCTGGACATGTCATCGGTTGAAGAGGCTCATACTCCACCTCGACCAATTCTTTTGCCTTTTCCAGAATCTCGGTTGTCTCTGCTGCTACAATACAAATCGTATCCCCAAGATAACGTGTGATCTCTCCCACTCCAATAAACGTATCCCAGTCATGTTTTAAATGTCCTACTTTATTTTTACCGGGCACGTCTTCTGCAGTAAGAACACAGATTACACCATCTAATGCCTTTGCTTTTTCTGTGTGGATCGCCAGCACTCTGGCACGGGGATATTTACTTCTGACCGCACTCGCATAGATCATTCCTGGCAATTCCACATCATCCACATATTCGCCGTATCCAAGCACTTTTCCGGGTACATCAATCCTATGGATCAAAGAACCGACTTTCACCTTTTCATCCTGACTCTGCATCTGCACTTCCCCTCGGAAAATGGCAGCCGCAAGCAAAATGGCATCGATGATCTTCTTATATCCTGTACATCTGCAATAATTATTTCGAAGCGCATATGCTGCCTCGATCCTAGTTGGATTTGGGTTCACATCCAGCAGCCCTTTTGCACAGATCACCATACCCGGAATACAGAATCCACACTGTACTGCTCCCGCTTCTCCAAATGCATATACATACACTTCTTTTTCATAGTCAGAAAACCCTTCTACTGTCACAATAGATTTTCCAGCCAGTTTTCCCATCTTTTGCACACAGGATTTTGTTGGTTTTCCATCAATCAAAACAGTACAAGTGCCGCATGCCCCCTCGCTGCACCCATCTTTGACTGACTTTAACTTACAATCATTGCGCAGGACATCCATCAGCTTACGTTCTGCGTCTACTGTAACCTCTTTTCCATTAATCGTCACACTACATAAAGAGATCATATTCTCCCTCCACTTCTATTCCTTCTCTTACAACCCATTCGCGCAGTTCGTCACCATTCTCTTTTGGAGCCATCCATGCCATTCCACATCCGGCTGAAATCTGACGTGGAACCGGGATCAGCCTTCCGATTTTTCCCATCTGCTGCGCTTTTCTCTCCATTTTCATAGCTTGCGTTGTTGTATGAAATGTAAAAATCACCTTCCAGCTTTTCTCCCGTCCCATCTGTTCTGCCTCACTTCCGATTTTGTTATTTATTCCCTGTGTATTACAATTTATCTTATCAAACTCTCTTATAAGAGGTAAGTATAATGTTCTATCACTGCACAGATCAATTTGTCAATTCCCTGAGGGATTTCTTCACATGCATTTCCTGCAGTATAGACATATTCTTTTGTCCCCAGACGAACCTTGCACTTTCTGCTCTCAAGATCGATCACAGTAAATCCCTGATTTTGACTGTTTTTCATATCTGTTTCATTGGAGAACAGAGTAAATTTATCCAGATATGGCGCACTTGCATATGGACAGAAACTCCTACAGTTTCCACATTCATTGCACATCGCATCCACATGAAGGATTTGGTGCATCTTCATATCCGGAACCTGAATGGAAATGTTTGCACGGTTCGGGCAGACCTCCACACAGTTTTCACAGACCACATCACATCCAAGACAGCGAGTTCCCTCTGATTTTTCGCTCTTCTCTGCCAAAATACCCCGTTTTTTGGCAATCGCTTCCTCTGTTGCAAGACCATCAAAATCTCGTGCAAGTACTTTTCCTGTAATCGCTTCTGCCGCTTTTCTTCCATCTCGGATCGCTTCCACTACAGTTGCAGGTCCATATAGTCCATCTCCGATCACATAGATATTTTCTCTTGAACTTTCCAGTGTCTGAGGATGTACTTTTGCCCGTCCTCTCTCATCACAGGAAAGACCATTTGCCTCATAGAAAGCCTTAGGAACTTTCTCTCCAACCGCTGCGATCACAGTATCTGCTGGAATCTGCACCATTTCATCCGTCTCCGCTACGCTGCGTCTTCCACTTGCATCTACTTCACTTAGCACCATTTTTTTACAGGTTAAGATTCCATTTTCCAGAGAAACCGGAGAGAGAAGTTCTGCAAATTCTACTCCATCTTCCATAGCCATGAGCAGTTCTTCCTCATCAGCTGGCATATAGCGTCTGGTTCTTCTATAAACCAGAGATACTTTCTCCACTCCCTGCGTCCTCTTCGCTGCACGGGCAGTATCCATCGCTGTATTACCGCCTCCGATCACAACAACCTGCCTGCCAATATCCACTTTTCCTTCCTTTTCCTTGAATTCTCTTAGGAAAGAAATCGCATTGACAGCCTCTCCTTTTTGCAGCTTCAAGACTCCAGGTTCTCCAGCTCCCATCGCCAGTACGACAACATCATTTTCCCTACTCAGTTCCTCCAAAGATTGAACTTCTTTTCCCATGACAGCACGGATGCCTGCTGAGAAGATCAACTGGATATCCTTTTCAATCGCTTCGTCACTGATACGAAATCCTGGGATCACATTCTTTACAACACCTCCTAAGGATTCTTCCTTTTCATAAATGGTGACATCTGCCCCGCCTTTTGCCAGAAAATATGCACAGGCAAGACCTGCCGGACCTCCCCCGACAACGGCTGCTTTCTTTCCATTTCCTGCCTTTGGTGCTTGTACTTTTTTAATCCATGACTCATAACCGCCCTTGGCTGCCTCCAGCTTTGTTCTGCGGATGTCCACTGGACTTTCGTAGAAATTACGGTTACATTTACTCATACAATTATGGGCGCAGATTGTTCCTGTGATAAATGGCAGTGGATTCTTCTCCACGATCACTTCCAGTGCCTCTTCATATTTCCCATCATGTACCAACTTCATATATGTAGTAATGTCTTGGTGGATCGGACATCCTTCCTTACATGGAGCTACAAAACAATCCAAGAGAGGAACTTGTTTTGACATTTTTCTATCTGGAAGTGGTTTCACAGCTTTTACATGGTGTACATCACATTTTACCGCTTCTACCAATCCTTTCACACTCTCTGTATCCACTCCATTAAACTTCTCTGTCTTGTTCTCAAACAGATGACCGATCTGCTCCAATCTCTGATATCCGCCCGGCTTTAACAGTGTCGTTGCCATAGTAACTGGCCAAATTCCGGCATCCACGATCTTTTCTATATTGAATACATCTGCTCCTCCAGAGTAAGAGATACGCAGTTTTCCTTCAAAACTCTCCGATAATTTCGCAGCAACAGACATAGATAATGGATAAAGAGCTTTTCCAGACATATACATCTCATCCCCAGGAAGTTCTCCTGCTTTACAGTCTACTGGAAATGTATTGGTGATCTTTACGCCAAATTCCAAGCCCTTCTCATCTGCCAGTGCCTGCAGCCGTGTCAGCATAGGTACTGCATCTTCATACTGCAGATCATCTTTAAAGTGGAAATCGCTAAATGCTACATAATCATATCCCATCTCGTCCATGATATGTCTTGCATATTCATATCCAAGAAGTGTTGGATTACATTTTATAAAGGTATGTACTTTTTTCTCTGTTAAAAGATAGGTTGCAATCCTCTCGATCTCCTGTGGAGGGCATCCATGCAGTGTGGATAGTGTAATGCAGTCACATACAGCCCCAGAAACCCCCTCTATATCTTCTCTTGTGACATTCTGAAAGAGATCTGCATGTTCCAACAGCCATGTTTTACATTCCTTAAAAATTGCAGTCTGTGATGCATCTTTCATGCCCTCAATAAAACGGTCGATTTTTTCTGTCTTAATGCCTTCCAGATCATAGCCAACACTCATATTGAAGAGAAAACCATCCATAGCTCCAAGGGCAAACTCTTTTGAAATAACCTTTAATGCAAACCATGCTTTGACATACTCCTCAAATGCCTGTGGAACATACAATTCTGTAGACCACTCTACATTGTAACATTCATCTTCTGCCCATATACATGGTTTTGCAACCGGAAGATCTTCACCATCCAGCTTCTGCACTGTTTTTAGTTCAAAAAAACGGCTTCCTGCATAATAAGATGCAACGATATTCTGTGCAAGCTGTGTATGAGGTCCTGCTGCTGGTCCAAATGGAGTTTCCATTTTTCTTCCAAAAATCTCCCATGTATTTTCAGAATCTGCTTGAAATGGTCTCTTGATCCCAAATACACTGCCCTTTTTTCTCTCTTCCATTATCCATGTCATCAATTTTCCAAATGGGATCGGTGTCATTCTATCACTCATCGTGTTCTCTTCTCCTCTCAATCTCATGAAATTACCTTAAACATATATCCTGTTTATCCATTGATACTCTTCCACAATTTTGCAGATTCCTCTCTCACATCTGCCCATACCTTTTCTTCATCCACACAGGTCACGATCCGATCTTTCATCAAGATCTTGCCATTACAGATCGTAGTCACTACATTATGTCCATTCATACCAAACAAAATATGGCTATTGATATTAGAAGCATCCATAGGTGTCAACGGATTATATTCCATCACGATCACATCTGCTGCTGCACCTTCCCTAAGTACTCCAAGAGGCTTCTTAAAATAACGGTTTGCAATAGCTGCATTGCCCTCAAACAACATCTTTGGAACTTCTCCCCATGCTGCGTTCGGATCGCATAAATGATGTTTATGCAAGATATTTGCCACTTTGTAGGATTCGGTCATATCATGTGTATATCCATCTGTTCCAAGACCTGTCAACACTCCTCTATGTACCAGTTCCATCGTAGGCGGACATCCGCAGGCATTTCCCATATTAGATTCCGGATTATGGACTACCATCGTATCAGTCTCTTTTAAAAGTTCCATCTCATGTGGATTGATATAAATACAATGTGCTGTCAACGTCTTTTCTCCTAAAATATTACAGTCCATCAAACGGTCAATGATCCGCTTTCCATGTTTTTTCAAACAATCATGGAGATCTTCGATTCCTTCTGCCACATGGATATGATATCCCACACCATCCGGTTTTTCCGTTGCTGCCAATTCCATCGTCTTATCTGAAATAGTAAAGGAGGCGTGCATTCCCATCATTCCTGCGATCATATCTGTATCATCTTTTAAGGCATGACGGATAAATTGTGCATTCTCTTTTACAGAAGCTCTTGCTTTTTCTTCTCCATCTCTGTCTGAAATCTCATAGCACAGACAACTTCTCAGTCCCATTTCTTTTGCTGCTTCCTCAATCGCAAACAAACTGCCTTCTATTTCTCCAAAACTTGCATGGTGGTCAAATACAGTTGTCACACCATTTTTGATGCAGTCCAAATACGTTGCCCTTGCACTCTGTCTAGTCTGTTCTAACGTCAGATGACGGTCGATCGTCCACCACATACCATCCAGAATATCCAAAAATCCCTTTGGATCATACCCATGTATGGATAATCCTCTCGCCATAGCACTGTAGATATGCTCATGGACATTGATAAATGCCGGCATGATCACTCCGCCTTTTGCATCTACAAACTCTGCATTCGGAAATTCTTTCTTCATATCTTCGAAAGTGCCCACTTTCTTTATGCAAGTTCCATCCAGCACAACTGCTCCATTCTCCAGATATGGCATTGTAATATCTCTTGTTACCAGTCTTCCATTTCCAATCAGTAACATTATTGTCCTCCTTTTTTTGCTCTTTGCTCTTTTTTACCATTTTTATTTGTTTTTCTTGTTTTTTCACTGTTTTCATTTTTTACTATTAGATATTTTTTACAATATACCTCTTATTTCTCTTATAGTATCACTACATTTCTACTAATGCAATAGAAAATACAAAAATTTTTAGATATGCTAATTTTTTTTGTAAAAAAGTGCTTGCATTTCCCATTTTTTGTGTTATGATGAAACCATAAGAGAGCAATCATACATATATTTATGACACCATGGGAGATGATATTTATGGAATATACACTGACACTTTTAAAACAACTTGCCGACGGTATTGCAGATCAGTTTGGATCTGATTGTGAGATCGTCATACATGATCTCCAAAAACAGCATCTGGATTCCTCCGTTATCTATATTAAAAATGGTGAAGTATCTCACCGCCACATCGGAGACGGTCCATCTAAAGTTGTGCTGGAAACCCTTCAAAAAGATCCTTCTACATTGAAAGACCACAACGGATATCTGACAAGAACGGCTGATGGACGCATCTTAAAATCCAGTACTATGTACATCAGAGATCATTCTGGGAAGTTAGCCTATATTTTTGCCATCAATTATGACATCACGAATCTTCTGGCGGTCGGAAAAGCGATCCAGAATCTCACACAGACAGAACCTTCTAAAGAAAATACGGAACCTGAACAGATCGTCCACAACGTCAACGACCTTCTGGATACCCTGATCAGCCAATCCGTTGCTTCGATTGGAAAACCTGTCGCACTGATGACAAAAGATGACAAGGTCAAAGCAATCCAGTTTTTAAATGATGCCGGAGCTTTCCTGATCACAAAATCAGGTGATAAAGTGTCTAAGTATTTCAATATTTCAAAATTTACTCTCTATAGTTATATTGATGTAAATAAAAAACAGGAAACAGCAAAAACTCAAGAATCCAATACAAATCAGGAGGAATGATCATGCAGCCAAGTATTCTCTGGGCAGAAAATAAAATGCCGCACACAGAAGATAAACAATTATCTGTTATGGCTTTGGATGAAGTAAAAAAAGCCAGAAATTTTCACGAAAGTTTTCCGCAGTACACCAAAACACCACTTGCCAAACTTTCTCATATGGCAGACTATCTGGGGATCGGTGAACTCTATGTAAAAGATGAATCCTATCGTTTTGGTCTGAACGCATTTAAAGTATTAGGCGGATCATTTGCTATGGCACGTTATATTGCCAAACAAACAAAAAAAGACGTTTCTGAACTTCCCTATCAGGTATTAACCTCTGATAAGCTGAAAGAAGAATTCGGTCAGGCAACATTCTTCACCGCAACAGACGGAAATCATGGACGTGGCGTTGCCTGGGCTGCCAACAAGCTGAGACAAAAAGCTGTTGTCTACATGCCAAAGGGAACAACACAGACCCGTCTTGACAACATCCTCAAAGAAGGGGCTACAGCCACCATTGAAGAAGTCAATTATGATGAATGTGTGCGTATGGCTGCTGCCTCCGCTTCTAAAACCCCAAACGGCGTTGTAGTACAGGACACAGCATGGGACGGCTATGAGGAGATCCCTTCTTGGATCATGCAAGGTTATGGCACTATGGCAATGGAAGCAAATGAACAGCTTGAAGAATACGGCTGTAAGAGACCGACCCACATCCTGATTCAGGCAGGTGTTGGTTCTTTGGCAGGTGCTATTCAGGGATATTTTGCCAATCGATACCCACAAAATCCTCCGACAGTTGTTGTCGTAGAAGCAGACGTTGCTGCCTGTCTTTACAAAGGAGCTGCTGCCGGTGACGGCAATCCAAGAATCGTGGATGGAGACATGCAGACGATCATGGCAGGGCTTGCCTGTGGAGAACCCAATACCATTTCCTGGGACATCTTAAAAAATCATGTCAAAGTTTTCGTATCTGCGCCTGACTGGGTTGCTGCAAAAGGAATGCGCATGTTATCTGCCCCGATCAAGGGAGATCCTCAGGTCGTATCTGGAGAATCTGGTGCTGCTCCATTTGGCGTGCTTGCCTGCATCATGAAGATGGACGAATACAAAGAACTCCGTGAACTGATCGGACTCAATAAAGACTCCAAAGTTTTACTCTTCTCCACAGAGGGTGACACTGATCCAGAGCGTTACAAAAACATCGTATGGGACGGAAAAGAGCGCTGATACATACCTTATTCATGAAATAAAACTGTAAAAATAATAGGTTGAAACAAACGGATTTTCAATAAAATATCATGTAATCAGACACAGTGGATGCAAATCCTGTGTTTCAAAATGGAGGGAGAAATAAAATGGATTTTAACAAAATCAAAGAAGCTGCTGCTCAATATGAAAAAGACATGACACAGTTTTTACGTGATCTGGTCCGTATTCCGGGAGAAAGTGCCGGTGAAGAAGGACACATCAACCGAATCGCAGAAGAGATGAGAAAAGTTGGTTTTGACAAAGTTGAGATCGACCCGATGGGCAATGTCCTTGGCTATATGGGAAGTGGAGAAACTCTGATCGGCTTTGACGCACATATTGATACTGTTGGTATCGGAAACATCAAAAACTGGGAATTCGACCCATATGAGGGATTTGAGACAGAGACAGAGATCGGTGGTCGTGGAACTTCCGATCAGTTAGGTGGTATTGTATCATCTGTATATGGTGCAAAGATCATGAAAGATCTTGGCCTTTTAAATGACAAATACACCGTTTTAGTAACTGGTACTGTTCAGGAAGAAGACTGTGATGGTCTGTGCTGGCAGTATATCATCAATGAAGATAAAGTACGTCCGGAATTTGTTGTATCCACAGAGCCAACCGATGGCGGTATCTACCGTGGTCAGAGAGGTCGTATGGAGATCCGTGTAGATGTAAAAGGCGTTTCCTGTCATGGCTCTGCACCAGAAAGAGGAGACAATGCGATCTATAAGATGGCAGATATTCTTCAGGATGTGCGTTCCCTGAATGAAAATGATGCAGCTGACACAACCGAGATCAAGGGTCTTGTCAAGATGCTGGATGCCAAATACAACAAAGATTGGGAAGAGGCTAATTTCTTAGGACGTGGAACAGTAACCGTATCCGAGATCTTCTTCACATCCCCAAGCCGCTGTGCTGTTGCTGATTCCTGTTCTGTTTCTCTGGACCGCCGTATGACAGCCGGAGAGACTTGGGAAAGCTGTCTGGATGAGATCCGTGCATTGCCTTCTGTAAAGAAATATGGTGAAGATGTCAAAGTATCTATGTATGAATATGCCCGTCCATCCTATAAGGGACTGGTATACCCGATCGAGTGCTACTTCCCAACATGGGTCATCCCGAAAGATCATGCCGTAACAAAGGCGCTGGAAGACGCTTACATCAACCTGTATGGTGAGACACGTTCCGGAGCTTCTGTGACAGATGCGATGAGAAAAGCCCGTCCTTTAACTGACAAATGGACATTCTCCACAAATGGTGTTTCCATCATGGGACGCAACGGCATTCCTTGCATCGGTTTTGGACCTGGCGCTGAGGCTCAGGCACATGCACCAAATGAAAAGACATGGAAAGAAGATCTGGTAAAATGTGCCGCTGTATACGCAGCACTTCCAACCATCTATTGCGAAAACAAGTAAATTGATAAATCTTTTATGAATTGATAAATCTTTTGCGAAAAGAAAGGATCATAATTATGAAAACATTACAGGATTATATTGATAAATTAAATGCTTTAAACTTTAAAGAGATGTATAACAACGACTTTTTCCTGACATGGGAAAAAACAGACGATGAACTTGAGGCAGTGTGGACTCTAGCGGATGCTCTGCGCTTTATGCGTGAAAACAACATTTCCACCAAAGTATTTGAGAGTGGACTTGGAATTTCCCTGTTCCGTGACAATTCTACCCGTACCCGTTTTTCTTTCGCATCTGCCTGCAACCTGTTAGGACTGGAAGTACAGGATCTGGACGAGGGAAAATCTCAGATCGCACATGGAGAAACTGTCCGTGAGACAGCAAACATGATCTCTTTCATGGCTGATGTCATCGGTATCCGTGATGATATGTACATCGGAAAAGGAAACGCTTACATGCATCAGGTATCTGAAGCCGTACAGGAAGGGCATAAGGATGGTATTTTAGAGCAGAGACCAACTCTCGTAAACTTACAGTGTGATATCGATCACCCAACCCAGTGTATGGCAGATATGCTACACATCATTCATGAGTTCGGCGGTATTGAAAATCTGAAAGGTAAAAAACTGGCAATGACTTGGGCATACTCTCCTTCTTACGGAAAACCACTTTCCGTTCCACAGGGTGTGATCGGCCTGATGACACGTATGGGTATGGATATTGTTCTGGCTCATCCAGAAGGCTATGAAGTGATGCCTGAAGTAGAAGAAGTGGCAAAAAAGAATGCTGAAAAATCTGGTGGTTCTTTCACAAAGACCAACAATATGGCTGAGGCATTTAAAGATGCTGATATCGTATATCCAAAGAGCTGGGCACCATTTGCTGCCATGGAAAAACGTACCAATCTCTATGCAGAAGGCGATCAGGAAGGTATCAAAGCTCTTGAAAAAGAACTGCTTGCACAGAACGCAGAACACAAAGATTGGGCTTGTACAGAAGAACTGATGAAAACGACAAAAGACGGAAAAGCCCTGTATCTGCACTGCCTGCCAGCTGATATCACAGGAGTCAGCTGTGAGACCGGAGAAGTAGATGCAAGCGTATTTGACCGTTACCGCACACCGCTTTACAAAGAGGCAAGTTACAAACCATATGTCATTGCTGCCATGATCTTACTTAGCAAATTTGAAGATCCTGCTGCTCTTCTGAAAAAACTGGAAGAAAAGGGAACTCCAAGAATCTTCAAATAATCAAAGTACATAGAAAAAACAGCTAACTAACCGACAAATTTTATATTGCAGTTCAGTGTTTTGATTTTCTGTTGCGGTTTTTAAGAAAAACCATTACAATAGAAACGCACTGTAACCCTATCTATCAGGGATGCTGAGTATGTGAATGCTATTTCTACATCTTGCATCCCTTTTTGTATCAAAAAACTTATGAAGGAGTGATATTTATGACATTACAATATATCAATACACCGGATGCTCCGGCAGCAATCGGACCTTATTCTCAGGCAATCATCCACAATGGCGTTATGTTTGCCTCCGGTCAGATCCCGCTTGACCCAAAAACAGGTGAGATCGTAGGAAATACGATCGAAGAACAGACAGAGCAGGTTATGAAAAACATCGCTGCGATCTTAAAAGCAGCAAATGCAGAGTTCACTGATGTCATCAAAACAACTTGTTTTCTGGCTGACATGAAAGACTTTGCAGCTTTCAACCAGATCTATGGAACTTATTTTACCGGAAAGCCTGCACGTTCCTGTGTAGCTGTAAAAGATCTTCCAAAGGGTGTTCTCTGTGAGGTAGAAACCATTACTGCTGTAAAATAGCAGTTTAGACAGGTGTACGGGCATTCCCCACACCATATTTATATAGCAAAAAAACTTGGAGGGGTTACAAGTGAACAAGAAAAAACGTATTGTCATTGCTCTTGGGGGCAATGCTTTAGGAAACACACTGCCTGAGCAGATGAAGGCAGTCAAGCACACGGCAAAAGCAATTGTCGACCTGATCGAAGAGGGCTGTGAAGTTGTGGTAGCACACGGCAACGGTCCTCAGGTCGGCATGATCAATAATGCCATGGCTGCATTGAGCCGTGAAGATGCCAATCAGCCAAACACTCCTCTCTCTGTCTGTGTTGCTATGAGTCAGGCATATATTGGGTATGACTTACAGAACGCATTGAGAGAGGAACTTTACAACAGGGAGATCTACGACATCCCAGTTGCGACCATGATCACACAGATCCGTGTGGATGAAAATGATCCTGCATTTCAAAAGCCGTCTAAACCAATCGGACATTTTATGACAGAAGAACAGGCGAAACTGGCAGCTGAGAAATATGGATATATCATGCGGGAAGATTCCGGTCGGGGATACCGCCGTGTTGTCGCTTCCCCACAGCCTGCGGAAATCATTGAGATCGGGGCGATCCGTTCCCTTGTAGATTCCGGTCAGCTTGTCATCGCATGCGGAGGCGGCGGGATCCCTGTAACACGTCAGGGAAATCATTTAAAAGGCGCTAGTGCGGTCATAGACAAAGATTTTGCTAGCTGTCTTCTTGCTGAACAGCTTGATGCTGACTATCTGATCATCCTGACAGCAGTCGAAAAAGTAGCGATCCACTTCGGAAAGCCGGAAGAAAAATGGTTGGACAGCCTGACAGTAGAGCAGGCTGAAAAATACATAGAAGAAGGACAATTTGCTCCCGGTTCCATGCTTCCGAAAGTACAGGCAGCTGTCAAATTTGCACGATCCAAATCTGGCCGCAATGCATTGATAACATTGTTGGAAAAAGCACGGGACGGTATTCAGGGCAATACAGGAACCCGTATCTACCAGAAATAGATCATAGATCAATAACACTTGATTAAGGAGGTTCCTTAAACCATGAAAACACAATCAAATGCCTCTGTCTTTGAATTGAACGGAATTCCCAAATTCGGACAGGCTCTTCCTCTGGCACTTCAGCATGTAGTCGCAATGATCGTTGGATGTGTCACCCCTGCTATCATCATTTCCGGTGTAGCAGGTGTATCGGAAGCAGACAAGATCCTTTTAATCCAGACTTCTCTTGTCGCATCCGCACTATCTACCATTTTACAGCTCTTTCCTATCAAGATCGGAAATTTCCGTCTCGGATCCGGTCTTCCCGTCATCATGGGTGTCAGTTTT
>CAJMNU010000005.1 GCA_905214855.1 uncultured bacterium
GTATCACATGTGGCTTCCTGTCACAGGATTTATTCAGGAAAACACAGGGTTTCTGCGCCCTGATCCGGATGTAACAATCACAGAACCCGGAAATACGGCTTCCCTGATCACCTCTTCCACCTACAATCATGTCAATAACAGTCTCTATATTCATTCCAGCCGTGGTTATACAAGAAGCGGACGGATCAAACCCGATCTCGCTGCTCCCGGAGTAGATGTTTTTGGTCCTGTTCCTTCTATAAATACAGACCTGCGTTTTTCACGCCGCACCGGTTCTTGTGTTGCCGCTGCACACACTGCTGGTGCTTGTGCCAACCTTTTAGAATGGGGATTGATCCGCCGCAATAGTCCTTCTATGAACTCTATTATTGCAAAATCCATTCTGATCCGAGGGGCAAAAAGAAATCCAGTGTACTCATACCCCAACCGTGAGGTTGGATATGGCACACTGGATCTATACCAGTCTCTTTTACTATAATTAATAATTATTGGCGCATCTCAATGAGTGGTCCGCCCTTTTTATCCAGATATGCTTTTGTGATCGTAACACTTCCTATATTAGGATCTTTAGGTATCTCATACATGATATCCAGCATATACTCCTCTAAGATCGCACGCAGTGCTCTTGCTCCTGTGTCTTTCTTCAACGCCTCTTCTGCGATGCGTTCCAGGGCTTCCTCTTCAAACATCAATTTTACTTCATCCAAGTCCAGAAGTTTTTCATACTGGCGGATAATTGCATTCTTAGGTTCTTTTAAAATCTTCACAAGGAACTCCTTGGTCAGTCCCTGCAATGTGACGAGCACTGGCAAACGTCCCAAAAACTCTGGAATCATGCCAAATTTACGCAGATCTTCATTTGATACATGGGAAAGAAGCGCTGGATCATTGTCATATTTATCTTTCAGATCAGATCCAAATCCCATAGAAGACTGCTGGTTCAGACGTTCCTTGATAATCTCATCCAGATCCGGAAATGCTCCACCGCAGATGAAAAGGATATTATCTGTATTAATGGTGGTCACTGGTGTCATCGCATTCTTCTGACCACCTCCTACCGGAACATCTACCTTGCTTCCCTCTAACAATTTCAAAAGTTCCTGCTGCACCGCTTCTCCGCTGACATCACGAGTATTCATATTTTTCTTTTTTGCGATTTTATCAATCTCATCAATAAAGATAATGCCATGTTCTGCCTTCTCTACATCGTTGCCTGCTGCTGCCAGAAGCTTAGACACAACACTCTCAATATCATCACCGATATATCCCGCTTCTGTCAAAGATGTCGCATCTGCTATCGCAAGCGGCACATCCAACAGTTTTGCCAGTGTTTTGACCATATATGTCTTTCCGCTTCCGGTCGGTCCGATCATC
This sequence comes from uncultured bacterium, assembly GCA_905214855.1. GTDB lineage: Bacteria > Bacillota > Clostridia > Lachnospirales > Lachnospiraceae > CAJMNU01. Next base: position 1,375 of record CAJMNU010000005.1, read on the forward strand.
AGAATATTAGATTTTTCAATCACCACATCCTGATCACCACGTTCCTGCACAAAAATACGTTTATAATGGTTATAGACCGCAACAGAGATCACCTTTTTCGCCTGTTCCTGTCCCACTACATACTCATCCAACTGTGCTTTGATCTGATGTGGGGATGGAATATCTTTCAGCTCAAACTCTGGTACATTGTTTTTCTTTTTCTCTTTCTTCTTTTTCACCTGCTGCGATGGAGAAATAGCTCCCATTGGAGGGAATCCCATCATGATCGGTGGTATACCATCCATCTTTCCCAGATCCAGCTTGCTCAGATCTACATTGTCCATCGGGAATTTTCCTCCCATGATGGAGTCAAATGCCTTCTGCATACAATCATGACAAATATCCATATTTCCCGGCATGGATATCATTGGTCCTGCAATGCTTTCCGGACGATGGCACATATAGCAGACCTTTTCATATTCGTCTCTTTTTTCCTCTTTTTTTTCTTCCTTATCTGCTTTCTGATCTATATCTTTTATCTCATCTTGATTTATTGTCGTTTTATCCTTATCTTCCACGTTTTTCTCCTTTTTCTACTGTAGCATATGGTATTTAGGGTAACTTCAACATGAATTAGCTGACTATTCTTTGTATTATATACTTATTTTATTACTGTTACAAGCCGTTTTTTATGACAAATACTCTAAAATCACACAGAAAATGTTTCTTTCCTGCCCCTATAGAAAAATACACGAATATGGGCAGCTGCCATTTGACCTCTGCCCATATCATCCTGTTCGCATAATTCTATTTGCTATTATATTCTATCTGCTTTCTTGTTTCCTGTTATCCTCTATCTGCTGTCCATGCTGAACCATTCTTTATTGAGCGCTGCTCTCTTCTGTATTCTGCTGCTGTAATTTTTCAGCATCTGCACGATATCCTAAGGTAACATTCACTTCTCTTTCCTGATACTCTCCATCCACAAGAGACTGTACTGTCAGTTTCACCGTTGTTCCACCTTTGAAATACGTCAGCATTTCCTGAAGATCTGACATATTTTTGACAGAAGATCCATCGATCTTTGTGATAATGTCTTTTTCTTTCAGATCAGAGTTTGCTGCTGCTCCGCCTTCCAAGATCTTATATACATACACACCTCTTGGCATTGCGAATGCCTGTGACATTTCCTGTGTGATATTCTGTCCCTGAATACCAAGATATCCCTGTTCCTCTGCCGCCACTTCAATCCTTGTCTGACGGTTCATCAAATCTCCGATGATATCTTCTGCATATGTGATAGGGATTGCATATCCAACACCTTCGACCTCTGTAGATGCATATTTTGCAGCATTAATACCGATTACTTCACCTTTCATGTTCAAGAGAGCACCACCACTGTTTCCAGGATTGATTGCTGCATCTACCTGAATCATATTTCTTGTGATGATTTCTCCTGTGGATGTATCTTGTGTCTGCACTTCACGATTCAATGCACTGATATAGCCAACTGTAGTTGACTGTCCGTATCCAAGAGCATTACCAATAGCGATCACACCCTGACCAGCTTCCAGAGAATCTGAATCACCAACTGTCGCAATTTTGATCTGGGACAGGGTGCTTTCTGGGATGTCTTTTTTCTGGATTGCAATTACAGCAAGGTCAGACTCCGAGTCTGTTCCTTTGATCGCTGCGTCCACACTGTTATTATCAATAAAAGTTACTTTCAGCGCTGTGGAAGACTCTACTACATGGTTATTGGTCACAATCAAAAGCTCTGTATCATTTTGACCGATAATGATACCAGAACCACTTGACTGTCCCTCATACTGACTCGGTCCAAAGAAGAAATTGTTGCTCTGGAAGATCTGTGTGTTTGTGATCGCCACAACAGATGGCATTGCTTCTTTTACAATAGCAGAAACATCCAGATTTGCCGCAGTAGATATCACGGTTGCAGCACCATTGCCTGTTGCTGTGCCATCACCTGCATCTGCAACGGTTTCACTTTGCTGTACAGTCGGATAAAGAACTTTAGCCAGCTTTCCTGTAGCAAGATTTACACCAAACATGGTGACACCTGCCACACTTCCAAATAAAACCGCACCTGCTGTGATACCTGCGATCTTTGCTGCCATAGAACCTTTTTTCTTTGGTCTTTTTCCTCTTCCACGATCCGGTTCTTCCGGAATATAGCTTCTATCTATATGGTGAAACTGATTCTGAGTTTCACGGAATGGATCATCATATGCATTGCTGCTATCCATTTGACTATTATCATTCATTGGTTTGCTGTTTCTATTTTCATTCTCCATATTTTCCATAGAACTGTTCACCTCACTCTTATTTTCCATATGCTGCTGCTCCATTCTGTTTTCTGTGGAATGGTTTTCTGTCTCTTCTGCCTCATAATCTCTGTCTTCTTGTTCTTTTTCTCTATCTATAGAGCCGTCTTCATGCTCGTGATCCCAAATATCATCGTACATACTAATTTCTCCTTTCCTGTACCATTGATACTCTTTCTTTCCTTTTATGCCTAAATGATAACAATGAATTGTGTTGGAATTGTGAAAAAAACATTGAAAAAACGTGAATTCTATAACATTTTTATAACAGTCAGACAAAAAAGGATATCTGCCATCATGTAAAGCGGTATGTCATGCTTTCACATTTGCTGCTGATATCCTTTTTATGTCTCATGTTCTATCTTTTAATATATTACTGTACTCCGCCCGGACTGACTGGTGATACTGTAGTTCCTGATGGGTTGGAGGTATCTTCCCCTGGCATGATAACTACATTTCCTGTAGAAGGAACTCCTGGGCTAATTGGTTTTTCTGTACCTTGAGTCGGCTTTTCCGTTGGTTTTTCTATCGGTTTCTCTGATTCTTTTGTTGGTGTCTGTGCAGTACTGCTTTCCTTCTGGCTACTCTCTGACATTCCCGGCTGAACCGGAGCCTTGGAAGTATTTTCTGTACTTTTTCCAGGTTCTTCATAAATACCCGGTTCCTGTGTCTCCTTTGTTGGTTCCTGATAGATCAGATCTCCGTTGGATTCAGACGGATTTCTGGATGGACCTCCCGGTGAAATTCCCGGTGAAGATGGTCCTGCTGCACCGCTGCTCTCACTTCCACTCTCACCAGATGTCTGTTTGGAAGTCTCTGAACCTGGTCCTTTTCCAGAATTCTCCTTTGTACTTTCAGAAGCAATCGGCTTTCCATCTTCATCTGTAGCCTGTGCCGGAGAACGGTGTCCCTCTGACTCCTTGGTTTCCTCTGACTCATCACTGCCTTTTTCACTGCTCTCTTCCAGTGTTGTCTCTGCCTCTGTTGTCTCCTTGGTAGCCGCAGTAGTGGCTTTGTTCTCATTCTTGGAGTTTCCTGATCCTTTATCTCCTCCGATCACGACTGTACCTGCATTCTTTCCCGGCTTGGTAAATCCGCTGATCTGTGCGATATGGTTGCTGATCTTCTTTAAGGTTGCGGTTGGCTGATATGCCTCATTTGCAAACATTGCTTTATGAAGTTCTACAACATTGCTCTCCAGTGTCTGTGGAACAACATAGTCACCGCCCTTGTAGCGCATCTCACCTCTTGCCATTGGGAATCCCAGTGATTCACCCAAATAAAACTTATTTGCATTTTCAATCAATGGGATCAGATCATTCCAATCCAAACTTGTGGAAACCTGCTCCAGCATATTTCCGGCAAGCTCATTCAACTTTCCTACACCTGCTTTTTTTGCTTTTTCAAAAGCAGCTTTGATAACGATTTTCTGGCGTTCTGTTCTCGCATAATCAGAATCCATCAAACGCAGACGACCATAGGCAACTGCCTGCACACCATCCATATGGATCAATCCAGGACTCTTGATCTGATGTGATCCGATACCTGTGGATTCTACTGTCTCTGTAATAAATGCATTCAAGTAGCGCAATTCCTTAGAATTGATCTCAATATCCACACCTCCCAGAATATTGATCCCCATTGCAACCGCTTTCCAGTTGAATGTCACATAATCTTCAATGTTCAGATCCAGATTTTTATTCAAAGCCTTAACAGCCTGTTTAGGACCTCCATTAAAGTATGCCGCATTGATCTTTCTGTAAGTATTCTTATCATCTATATTCAAGTATGTGTCCCTGTATACAGATACCAACTGGATTTCTCCTGTTCCCATATCAATATTGCAGATCATGATAACATCCGAATGTGTCCCTTTTTCCAACTGATCGTTGTCACGGGCATCTACACCAAAGATGGCGATCGTCTTATATCCCTCCATCACCTCTTTTTGTTCCGGAGTCAGCTCAATATTGACAATATCTTCTGTCTTCCAGTCTTCTACTCTCTGCACCTTGTTAAACTTGGAAGAAACATAACCATAGGCTGCCACAGCGAGTAGTGCGATCACTCCAAGAATGCCAAGGAGTACCCACATCACGATCTTTTTCACAGAACTTTTTTTGGATTTATCTGGTTTTTTATGGCTGCTGCCTGAATGGGGCACATCTGCCCTGTTTCCAGAAGTTTTTCCCATTGTGTTGTCCTGTTTGTTCTGAGAGCGGCTTCTTCCCCTGCTCCGTCTCTCTCTCATGCGTGATAATTCATCTTCAAATTCTTCATTTTTTCCCATGCTAAACCTCATCTTTGTTAGTATGCGTTCTTATTGATAAAGCCCTTAAATACAGTCAGAAACATAATCTTAAAATCCAGAGCCAATGTCCAGTTTTCAATATAATACAGATCATGTTCAATTCGCTTTTTGATCGATGTATCTCCCCGATAACCGTTGACTTGTGCCCATCCGGTAAGACCCGGGCGCACCTGATGTTTCACCATATAACGAGGAATCTCCTCTTTGAATCGCTCTACAAAAAATGGTCGTTCTGGTCTTGGTCCTACAAGACTCATATTCCCGATCAATACATTATAAAATTGGGGAAGTTCATCAATGCTTGTTTTTCGGATAAAACGCCCAACAGAAGTTACCCTTGGGTCATTTGGCGTTGTCCATTTATTTTTCTCTGAAGCTGGAGGCTGCACCTCCATAGAACGGAACTTGTACATCTTAAATGGCAGATTGTGAAGCCCAATCCTTTCCTGACTGTAGATCACCGGTCCCGGTGAAGTCAGTTTGATCAAAACTGCCACGATCAGCATGACAGGTGAAAATACAATAAGCCCAAAAAGCGCTCCGACTACATCTACTATCCTCTTCATCCATGCATTGATCGGATTGTTGAGGGGGACATGACGGATGTTGATGACCGGAAGCCCCTGTAAATCCTCAATATATGGACGTGTTGGGATCACATTATTATAATCCGGAATAAACTTGGTATGTACTCCTGATTTTTCACATGCTGCTACAATCTGCTCTAGTTTTCCGTACTCATGAATACTCAGTGTGATCGCAATCTCATCCAACAGGTTCATGTCCAAAATCTGCTTTAGATTAGAGATCGTCCCGATCACCTTAACTCCTTTGTACTCCTTCTTGCGCTCCACATGATCATCTAAGATGCCTCTCACCTGATACCCCCACTGTGGATTCTGCCTGATACGGTCAATAAATCCCTCTGCCGCACGGCTGTAGCCAATTAGCAGAATGTGCTTTTGGTTGTATCCTCTGGAACGCATGGAATGCAATACCCAACGGATCAGACAGCGTTCTAAGGTCTGAAATGCAATATTCAAAAGAAGGAACACAGCCAGCATTTTCCTTGAAAAATAATGAAAATACGGATTTCCCCCCAGAATAAACAGTGCAGAATTCAATATCAGAAATCCTAATATGTTTGCCTGACAGATATTCGCAAATTCTGAACGCCTGCTTTGGATTCTCTTTGGTGTATAAAGACGAAATATCGCATACAACAGTAAATATACAGGAACAAGAACCACAACGGTAGGGATATAGTCCGCCAGCGTCAGATAACCGCCGCTTACTGAAAACCATCCACTCTGAAAACGCAGATACCAAGCCAATAAAAAAGATCCGGTGGTAACCACTGCATCCAGCACTACATGGAGCTTGTTCAACTTTGTTTGATTATCTTTTATCATAAGCCCTGCCCCTTTTCAATTTCCTTATTATAGCGCAAAGCCTCCCATTATTCCATTAAATTATTCTTAAATTATATGTCTTTTCAGGAATTCCCACACATAAATACCAGTTCCAGCCAAAAGTTCCAGCTCAATTTTGATATAATGAAACAGATGAGACATACAAAATGGAACTTTTTTACATTGTTTTGCTGTCTTTACACCTTCTAAAAGCCCTGTGGCATATTCCTTTCCAAAGCCCTTTCTCTGAAAAAACAAAAATTTAACCAGCATCCCCAAAAGAATTCCAGAAAGATTGATAAGAAGCTGCAAAAAAGGCATATTCTTGTAATTCAGATATACGCTGTTGCGTGCCGCAAGACGCACTTTAAAGGAGTTATACTTAGAGCCACTTGTCCCGCTTCCCACATGATACACAACAGCATTCGGGCAATACCAATTCTCATATCCTGCAATTTTTGCCCGATATCCCACATCCAAATCTTCCAGATATGCAAAATGCATCTCATCAAAATATCCGATTTCTTCAAAAATCTCCCTGCGGTAGATCGCTGCACCTGCACAGGCAGAAAACACACGCACCGGACGCTCATAGCCTTTAGAGGACTGCCCGACGCCTCTTTGCACTGCCCATCCCAATAAGGTATACAGATCTCCGGCATCATCCATTAACTCCCTATGGTGCATCTGGATCATCTTCGCACTTGCAGAAAATGCCTTTGGATTCTTTTGCATAAAACGAAGCATGTTTTCCACATACCTTGGATCTGTCTCGATATCATTGTTCAACAATATCACATATGGTGTTTTTACTGTACGGATCCCCACATTCACTGCGCCGGAAAATCCCGTATTCTTCTCAAGGAAAATACTGGGGATTCCATGATCTTTCAGCCACTCCACACTTCCATCAGTAGAACCGTTATCCACAACCAGAATATCAAATTTTTTACAAGTCTGCTTTTTTAAAGAGTCAAAACACAGTTCCATAAAAGACAGTCCATTGTAATTTGGGATGATAATTGTAACCTGTTTTTCCATATGTTCCCCCATTTTCCTATTCTGATTCATCCATCAGCCGTTTGATCTCTCCATCTAGCTGAAATGGTTCTCCTATTTTCTCTTTCTTTAAATCCCTAAGAGCAAAATTTGATTTGCGCAGTGTCAGATTCGGGTTATAGTATGGATCGCCATCACGCAAGATCTCTGGCCAACGTTTCGCAAAAATTGCCACTTCTCTATTAAATCTTGCCACTTTCTCCGGTGTATCTTCCAAACCACGGGATTTCGACTCATAATGATACAAAAGTGCATACGGATTATATACCACCAGTTTACCCAAAGAGCGGATCTTCATACAAAGATCAATGTCATTAAATGCCACCGCCAGCTCTTCTGTAAAACCACCAATTTGCTCAAACACACATTTCTTTGTCATAAGACATGCTGCTGTGACCGCACTATAATCCTGTGTACACATTGCACGATGGAAATAACTGTTTTCTGCCTTGTGCAATCCGATAAAAGTATGCCCTGCGATACCTCCAAATCCGATCACAACCCCTGCATGCTGTATGGTATCATCCTGATATAAAAGCCTTGCCCCCACAGCACCGACATCCTCTCGCTGACAAAGTCCAAGCATCTCCTCGATGCATTCTGGAGCAATGATCTCAGTATCATTATTTAAGAACAAAAGATACTCTCCATCTGCCTGTGTCACCCCAAAGTTATTGATCGCTGAGTAATTAAATTCTCTTTCCCAGACAACTACCTTGATCTTGTCAGGATATTCTTTCTGCATTTTTTTATAATATTCAAATGTCTCTTCTTCTGTACTGTTATTTTCTATTATCACAAACTGAAGATTCTTATAGGTTGCTTTATGAAGTAATGCCTGAAGACAGATATCCAGATCCCGACTGTGATCTTTATTGGGGATGATAACAGAGACAAGCGGCTCTCCCAAGATCTCATAGGTACTATGGTAAATACCATAATCTACACCACGCTCCACTTTCTTTGCAGCGATTCCCACACGATCATAATGTGCCATGATAGCGCGTGCCCCTGCCTCAAAAGCGTACATTTTGCTTTCTGGATTGCTCGCTGTAGAACCTTGATGGCATCTCCAATGATACAGTACCTTTGGAATATGATAAATTTTCCTTGCTGCTTCTGTGCAGCGGAAAATAAAGTCATAATCCTGTGCCCCATCAAACTCAGCACGAAATCCTCCCACTGCATCCACAAGATCATGATTTACTACAAACAAATGGCAGATATAATTGACACTGCAAAGAAGATCTGGATTAAAATCCGGTTTAAAATGTGGATCAAATAAAGAACCACCATCCATGTCCAACTTATCCTCATCTGAATAGATCACATCATACTCTGGATCTGCATTGATCGCTTTCACGCACTCAAACAGCGCATTTTGAGTAATCGTATCATCATGATCAGCAAGCACAATAAAATCACCTGTCGCCATCTCTAAAGCGGCATTGGTATTTCCCGCAATTCCTTTATTTTCTCCAAGAATAACATAGCGCACTCTCTGGTCTTTCTGTGCATACTTTTCCAGAACCCGCTCTACACTCTCTCCTCTTGGGCTTCCATCTGCAATACAGATCTCAAAATTAGAGTAGGTCTGTGCCAAGATCGAATCCAACATCTCTCTCAGATAACGCTCCGGAGTCTTATATGCTGGAATCACAATAGAAAGTTTTGGTTCATACTCAAACGATGTCTGTCTCTGTTGCTCCAATTCTTCCTCTGTAGGTTTGGTCAGCTCATACCACTCGCCATAATCATAATCATTATCGATCCCCTGCAGCTTATGCTTCGATTTTTTAATCAGGGCACGCACCCCGTTTTCCTTATAAAAATCCCATGCAACACGCACCGTCTCCATATTCATAAGGTCTTTGATCTTCTGCATCCGCTTGTGTGCCACACTGCTTCTCTTTGCGATCAGATCTTCATTGTATTTGATGCGTGCATGGTGACCGTCACACTGGATCACCAGATAATAATCCTTTCCTCTCTCATATGGGAACTGGATATCAAATCCAAAATCTTTATCATAGGTCTCTTTAAAGTAGATCTGACTCACATCATCTCTTCTGGTAGAAACATAATGAAAGGAAACCTCTTTTTTCTGCCCATCCAGCACCTGAAACGATGCCTGAGACTTAGGAGTCTTTCCAATTACCCAGCCGTTTAACTGAATATTGTTCTCGCGGATACGCACCACGTCTACATTATACTTCATCTTACGCCTGTTCTCCTTCCTCTTTGCCATCGTCAGACTGTCTGTCGGACACTTTCTTTTCTGCTCTTTCTTTTTCTGACTTATCCTCAAAATTCAGACGTTCTTCCTCAACCACCAGAGGACGTTTCATCACACGGGCGTTGATGCTCATAATATATTCGCCCACTAACCCGATAAAGAAGATCTGGACAGAACCAAGGAAAAACATGCCGATCAAAACTGGCGCCATGCCAGCTGGGAAACGATCCCAATACACAAGTTTCATCACCAGATATACCAATCCGGCTATAAAACTGATCACAGAGCAGGCACTTCCAAACAAGGTTGCAAGGCGCAGTCCCGCCTTTGTATAAGAAGTAATGGACAGCATGGCAGCATCAAACAGAGTAAAGAAATTGTTTTTTGTCTTTCCGGCACGACGCTTTGGCTGTTCATATGGGATTTCCTTGCGCTTGTATCCCAACTCTGCCACAATCCCTCTCAAAAACGGGGTCGGATCATCCAAGTTTCTCAAAATCTCTATAAAAGAACGGTCATACAGACCGGATCCTGTAAAATGCTCAATCTGTTCTACATTAGAAAGTTTTTTGATCATCTTATAATAACAGCTTCTCAGCCAATACATCACACGATTTTCCTGACTGCTCGTCTTGATCCCAATCACGATCTTGTATCCATTTTCCCACTCATGGACATAAGTTGGGATCAATTCTATCGGATCCTGAAAATCACAAACCATACAGATCACACAATCTCCTGTTGTCTGCAGCATCCCATAATACGGAGAATTGAACTGTCCAAAGTTTTTCGCATTAAAAATCGCTTTGATCTTAGGATTTGCTGCACAAAGTTCTCTCAAAAGCGTTCTTGTATTATCTTTTGAGTCATTGTCAATAAACAGGATCTCATAATCGTACTGCGGCAGATCTCTTGTCAGAGTCTCGATCACAGCTTGGCTGATGGGAACTACATTTTCTTCCTCGTTGTAACAAGGAATCATAATACTGATCTTTTTCATAAAATTTTCTTCACTTTCCATTGTCTTTTGCTTTCTTCCTTTTTTACCAAATTCAGATGCCCCTTGCTGTATCTATGGGGAATGTCAATCTTCCATGTACTTGCTGGTCATACGTCTGATCCCCTCTTCAAAACTGATCTGTGGTTTCCAGCCGGTCACTTCGATCAATTTTGAGATATCTGGGATCAGATTCACTGGTCCTTCTGCATTGGAAGGTCGAGTCCCATAAGAACTGCTTCCTTTCTTAGGACTCTGCTCATATATTTTTTCAATAAACCAGCGCAACGGTTTGGTATCCTCTCTGTTTCCGGCTACATTATAGATACTTCCAAAGCCTCCCAACATTTTGTCACACAATGCCAGTGCTGTCAATGCTTTTGCTGCATCCTCAATATAAAGGAAATTCCAAAGCTGCAAACATTCACTCAAATCCAAATGACCACCTTCAAAAAATGTCTTTACACAGCTTTCCACCAATGTCCATGGATGGTCTCCTGAACCATACACGCTGAAAATACGGGCATGGACAAAATCCATTCCCCACTCTGTGCAAAGTCTCTCTCCCATTTCTCCCACTTCCAGTTTACATTTTCCATATTCTGTGAGTGGATTACAGCAAATATCTTCTTTCATGGTATCCATACAGCGTCCATACTCAGCCTGAGAACCACTGAACAAAAAACGTCTGCACCCCAATTTCCTTGCTGCGATCATTGCCTGTCTGGAATATTCTATATTTTTTCTCTGAAGTTCCGGTTTTTTTCTGTTTTCACTGCCAGAACCATCCCATCCAAGGTGTAAAAAGATATCTGCCCCTTCCTTGATCTTTTCTGGAAGAGATGGCAGATCCTCAAGACTGCCATCCAAAAGCGTAACATTCCCTATCTTGCCAAGTGTATCTCGGGTCTGCGACTGAGGGCGCACCAGCGCATAGATCTTGATACCTTTCTTTGATAATTCTTCTGCCAAAGCCAGTCCTATAAAACTGGTGGCACCCGTCATCACAACTGTCATCTTTTTCCCTTTCTCTTCCTCTGATTTTTCTTTGTGAACAAAATCACTATGATACCTATATATTAGATATACATATTCTTTTCCAATTCTTCTCTGGACAAAAATGGTGCCAGATCCTCTAAAGGCGGAGATACCATAGTTCCATCCGGAAGTCTCTTTGCAGCAGATTTTGGCTCAAATTTCTGTTCTATATCCACAAATACCTCACAGATCACCGGTCCTTCCATCTGAAGTGCTTTCTCAATCCCCTCTGCCAACTCATGGTTGTGTTTTACACATATATATGGATAACCATACGCTTCTGCCAGTTTCTCCATCTTCGGAAAACTCAGGTCGTGACTGTCATCACCAATTCCTACTAATGGCTCTCCAAAAAAGTTCTTTTGTGTCTGACGGATGGAATGATATCCTCCATTATTGATCAAAAATATCTTGATATCCATTTGATGATGGATGATCGTCTGAAGTTCCTGAAGATTCATCTGGATACTTCCGTCTCCTGTCACAAGGATCACCCGTCTCCTGCCTTCTGACAGCTCTTTTCCATCTTTTAAGGCTGCCCATGCTCCAATTGCAGCTGGCAGGTCGTATCCCATAGATGCGATCGCAGAGTTGGAGATAAAACGCTGTCCTTTTTTCATGACATAGGCATGTCCACCCACAACACATGCAGAGCCATTTCCTACTACTGTCACCTGTCCTTCCGGAAGACGATCACTCAATGTCTTGATCATCGCATATACATTCGCAGGCTTATCTTCTTTTTCTTCAAAATGCTTTGGCTGGACTACCGGATATTCCTTCTTCCAGTTCTGACAGATATTCACCCAGTCTGGACAATGTGTTGTCACAGTACCTTCTGGTGTCTCCATTGGCATAGGACGCACGATTTCTCTCTCATATTCACTTAATCCAGCCTGCCCTGTCTCTTCCAGACGCAACACTTCCAGCAATGCCTCTAAAAGATCCCTTACATCTGCATGAACTGGCATCTCTACATGCAAAGATGGTTTTTTCAGTTCCTCCGCATCAATATCATTGGCGATCACATAAGAAGCCCTCGCCCAAGATGCCCAGTCATATCCCACCTGACGGATACTCAAACGGCTCGCAAGGGATAAAAGCACATCACTGTTCTGCACTGCAAAATTACCCGGACGATCTCCCATACCACCTGCTCTTCCTACATAAAGAGGATGTTCATCATAGATACAATCTATACTGTTCCATCCAGTCACAACTGGTATTCCAAGACGATCTACTACCTGCATAAACAGATCATGACAGCCTGCAATACGGATTCCATTTCCTGCATTGATCACAGGACGTTTTGCACTGCGGATCTTTGCAAGGATCTGGCGTGCAGTTTCTATGGATACTTTAGGCGGAAGGTTTTGTCTATTTTCACCGATCCCATAAAAATCTTCTGGTATCACAGCACCTGCAGAACGTCTCACAGAATCCACAGAAACTCCGGTTCCTGCTGTCTGTCTCAGTTCATCAGAATCCGGCAGTATACGGCTTTCTTCTCCTGCCCAGCCATCTCCGCCTTCTTCATATAAAACAGCATTAAATCCGATCAGATCATCACTTTCCACATACGCTCCCTGTACATTCAAAGGGATATCCAACCAGCATGGTCCTGGTCTTCCTGAATATGCCAGATACAGAGCCTTTTCCAGACAATAGCGGATTCTCATAGGGTCTAAGACCATCTCAGAATATTTGGTCATACAGCCAACTGCCTTTGTAATATCAAATTCCTGATCTCCCATCGCACGCAGTTCCAGCCCTGTACTGCGTGCCGTGGTATCATAACGCACCTGACCGGACAGGACTAACATGGGAATAGAATCCAGCCATCCTCCCACTACTCCGGTGATCGCATTTGTTCCTCCCGGACCTGTTGTGACACAGAGTGCCCCTATCTTTCCATGGATTCTGGAATAGCATTCAGCAGCCATTGCACAAGCCTGTTCGTGGTGTTCATACAGACACTCCAATCCTTCCTGATGTCCCAATGCATCATTTAAGTGCATAGCACCTCCGCCAGTCACTGTAAATACTCTCTTGATACCTGCCTTCACAAGAAATTGTGAAATATAATTTGATACTTTTACTCTCAATCGGATACCTCTCTTCGTTTTTTATTTTTGCTTTCCCGCTTCCTGTCTGTCAATTTCTATACGTTATCTTACCACAGAATACACTAACCGTCTACGAAAGACTTCCTTGCTTTCCGACTTTTCTGCTTTTTCCATTTCTCATAACATCATAGCAGATGAAAACCGTAAATGAAAAAATACAGATATTCTGCTGTCTTTTCTCACCTTTGTCATCTCCTTCCAATCTTACCAGCAATCCTCACTTTCACTCTCCCTCCCCCTACGCTATAATCACGTCGTAAGGCAACAACGGCTTTTCGTTACAAGTACAATTCAAGGTACAAGTACGCATAGCAATTGCATTTTCATTGTGTTTCAATTGTATTCCAAGTTATTCTATTTCAATTTTCACATTCAAAAAAGGAGAGAACAACATGAGAAAAGAATCTAAATTTTTAGCAGTATTATCTGCTGCGGCATTGATGGCCGTTCTTGCACCAAAGATGACAACATTTCCAGCGACAGCATCTGTCTTTGCCAAAACAAACGGATGGACAGAAGAAAATGGGAACTGGGTATATTATGGCTCTGAAGGATATTTGGAGACAGATACATGGAAAAAAGTCAATGACAACTGGTATTATCTGGATTCCGATGGTAATTTGACTTTTAACCAGAAAATTGATGACCGTTATGTGGGAAGTGATGGTTCTATGGTGACAAACACATGGATCTCCATTGAAAATGAAGAAGACTGGGATGTAGAGGATGCCCCTTCCCAGTACTGGTACTACTTTGACAAAAATGGTCGTGCCGTAAACTCTAGATGGTACACGATCAATGACAAACAGTATTACTTTAATGAAGACGGACAAATGCAGACCGGACTGATCGAGGTAGATGGCTATACCTATTTCTGTGGAGATGAGTCCAATGGTGCGATGCAGACTGGCTGGATCTTCTTTGAAGAAGATGTCAACAATCCAGACAATGGGGATGTCTGGTCTTACTTTGACTCTCGTGGACGCCGTATTGACAATCAGACAGATAAAAAAATTGATGGAAAATACTATACTTTTATAGATGGTGCGATGCAGACCGGATGGGTTAAAACCGGCAATGCAACTGCTTCCAACGCAGATGGCTCTGCCACAGACCTTCTCCTGTCCAATTACCAGCACTATTCCACAGAGGATGGAAGCCGTTCCGAAGGGTGGATGGAACTGGAAGGAATTGAAGGAATCCACAGTATTGATGAATCTTACTGGTTCTATTTAAAAAATGGAAAACCACATGCAGCTTCCAATCATTCTCTTGAACTGTTTACAATCGATTCTAAAAAATACTGCTTCAATGAGAAAGGTGTCATGCAGACCGGACTGAAAAACATCACATTGGAAGATGGGACTACTGCTAATTTTTACTTTGGTGAAGAAGGAGAAGGCGGTGCGATGAAAACCGGAAAACAGACTATCTATGATGAGGAAAGTGGTGACAGCTTTACTTGGTTTTTCTACACAGACGGCTCTAAAAAGGGTCAGGGGCTTCATGGTATTTATGACAATGCCGTGTATGTACAGGGTAAACGTCAGGATGCCAATGAAGATCTCCGCTATGCCCCTGCTGTACTGGATGACGTATCCTATCTTGTAAATACAAAGGGAAGTCTCCAGAAAGCTGGTAAATCTTCTAAGTCTTCCGAAAGACCGGATCTGGGTTCTGGATACAGAGATTTCAGAGACGAGAACAACAAAGTATGGGTTGTGGATACGGAAGGAAAGATCATACAGTAAACCTAGTCAGGAAAAGAAGTCCGAATCCAGAACATCTAAAAAATCACACACAAACCACTTGCTATAGTATAAACAACAAAAAAGGCTGTATCCCCATCAACAAGCTGTGGAAAGATATCAAGACTTTCCATGGCTTGTTTTTTATATGGATTTAAAAATACTTGCATTCCATTTACCAACATGGCATTATACATTATACTGATATTAGAACTCTCTAAACAGATATTCAGGAAAGGAAGATAAATCAGATGAATCCAGACAAAAAAGAGCAAATGAAATGGGAACTTCTTTCTTCTAAAACCATTATCCAAGATCCTTGGATTAATTTAACCGCAGATGACTGCCGCATGGCAAATGGCACCATGATTGCTCCATTTTATGTAAATCATATCCCAGATTTTGTTGTTGTGATCGCAGTCACAGATGATGGACAGATTCCTATGATCTACCAGTACCGCCACGGACTGCGTGAAGTGATCCCTGAAATTCCGGCAGGATGCGTAGAAGTCGGGGAGGATTTTGAGGCAGCAGCCAAACGGGAATTATTAGAAGAAACAGGATATCAGGCGGATGATCTGCAATTTCTCTTTAAGATCGCCCCCAACGCTTCCTGCCTTACCAACTATGCATGGTGCTATCTGGCTCAACATGCAAAGAAAACAAGTTGTCAAAAATTAGATACCACAGAAGAGATCGAAGTAGAATTGATGTCCATCCCTAAGGTAAAAGAAATGCTGCAGACTGGACAGATTCTGCAATCTGTCCATGCCGCAGCCCTATACCGTGCTTTTGAAGTTTTGGGAGTGTAAACTCTTTTATTGGTGAACAATCAGGCATTCCCACTGTTTTTCAGTTATGTATCGTTAAAAAAGTCCAGCACACAACCAATCCTTATCCATGTTGTGGGCTGGACAAAAAGGAAGTATTTATCGTTGCCGCTGCTGCCTCTCTATATGGTTGTTCCATTTTCTTTCGTTCCCTTAACATATTCCAGATCGTATCATGCATCCATTCCACTGTCTCTGTCAGTTTCTTATTTTCCTGTTCCAACTCGTAAATTCTCTGGATCATATCTTTAGCAGACATTTGGCTGTTTTCCATAACCCCAAGTCTCCAATCTGAATTTTCCTCAGCATTAATATCAGCATCCTCAAAACTAAGCGTTTTTTGCTCATTCATAACATGCATGAATACTATGCCATAATACATATATAAGACACATCTGCTTAAAATATGTCTATTATCCAGAAAACAGAAAGAATATCTATTTCCTGTTTTCTGTGTTATACTACATTATATTAAAAATAAATTTAGAAAGGACAATGTATACTATGATTCGTAATATTATCTTTGATATGGGGAATGTTCTCTTACGTTATTCTCCTGAAAAAATCTGTCAGAATACCGTTTCTCCTGAATTTCGTCTGTTGGTTTCTACATACCTCTTGAATGGACCAGAATGGAAATTGATGGATAAAGGCGTTTTAAGTGAAGAAGATGCATTAAAACGGATCTTTGCAAAAGTACATGCGATCTCCTCTTCACAGGAATATTATGAGAAATCCTGTCAGGAAATTACTCATTGCCTGAAAAATTGGTATCATTATATGGATCCAATCTATGAAATGGGTGATTTGGTCCGCCGTTTAAAAAAATATGGCTACCATATCTATTTATGTTCTAATGCTGCACTGTCTTTCTATTCCTATTATAGAAAAATTCCCGGTCTGGAATATTTCGATGGTCTTTTGGTTTCTGCAGATGAAAAGTGCCTCAAGCCAGATGCAGTGATCTATGAACGTTTATTTGAGAAATTCCATTTAAATCCTTTGGAGTGCTTCTTTATCGATGATCTGCCACAGAATATAGAGGGAGCAAAACGTTGTCAGATGGATGGATATTGTTTTGCAGATGGTGATATTGAAAAATTGAAAGATTATCTGCATGATCTGCTGCAGAAGGGGTTGTAAAGACTATTAATAAAAACATCTATATAATAAATCTATATTTTGTAAAAACATTAATGTACCTATTTGTCAATAGAAAGGCGATGACATTATGTATTCTGTTACACAAAGAATAAAAGTAACAAAGCAACCTCGTGGGGGATATATAAAACCAAAGGACTTTACAGAAACTAAGCTTAATGACGGAATTAATTTAAATTCCAACGAAAATATACATGCCAGTTTAGTGGGATTGGCGGTAGACTATTTAACCAGATTTATGACAGGAACACCTATAGAGGAAGCATTTCATATTTCATTACTTGGTTCTGAACTAATCCAAGAAAGAAAAAATGCCGAAAAACTCCTCTCCAAAATCAAGGGATTAGATGATAATTCTATTATCAGTGCCTGCAAAGCGGTTGGCTATGATGTTTGTTTTCGTGCTGGAACACTTGGATATAAACCTGTCCAACAAATCCAGCCAAATACTGAAACAATTGACAATATACGTATCATGGTCAATAGATGTTTATCATTTTGGCAAAAATACGGTCCTGTTGTAGTAGATGGTTTTACTTTTGAGGGAGGATATACAGATATTATTTCATCTGGTGATGGTGATTATTTAACCAAAGATACTTTATGGGATTTGAAAGTTTCCAAAGATGCTCCTAAAAACAAATATACTTTACAAATACTTATATATTACATAATGGGATGTCATTCAATCCACAAAGAATTTCAGAACATTAAAAAACTTGGCATATTCAATCCCAGATTGAACAGTGTTTATCTATTAGACATTGCGAACATAAGCGATGAAACAATTCAAGAAGTATCATCCGAAGTAATTGGATACCAGTAATCAGAGATCATGAGCACCATAAGACTTAAAAGCCCTATGGTGCTTTTATCTATATTCTAACATTTTGCCAAATAAATTTTAATTCAGATTTAAAACAAAAATACATTTACTGTCCCATAACACGAAAGACCTGTTTTAAATTCGTAATTTCAACCTTTTTATGATTTCCCCCATACTCTCCATCTACAGTCCAACTCATCTCTTCAGATTCAATCTGAATCCGTGAAGATTGAAGATATGTGATAAACGGAGAGTTTGGCTTTTCAGAAAGCAATGATGCAATAATAGACTGTAATTCAATAATATGATTGGGCTTACGAATTAAAATCACTTCAAAAAGTCCATCGTCTAATTCTACAACATTACTTCTTGGATTTTTGAATCCCCCTATAGACATAGAATTAGTAATCAATCCGATGATAAAATCACCTTCTATCACTCCATCTTCATATGTCAGATGGATATGATATACTCTTAACTCTGAAATCTGCCTGATCCCCTCTAACAAATATGCAAGATATCCCAATATATTTTTGAATCTCTGGGGAGTAGCATATGCAACATTTGTAAAAAGTCCAAATGCTGCAACATACACAAAAATCTGATCATTCATTTTTCCTAGGTCTACACAATGTTCATTCCCATAAACAGTAAGCCACATTGCTTTTTCCAATTCAAATGGTATGCCAATGCTTCTGGCAAAATCATTGGTAGATCCAGATGGTAAATATCCAAACTGAGCTTGTGATTTTGTTTTTACCAATGCACTAACGGTCTCATTAAGAGTACCATCTCCTCCACTGCATATAATTGCATCATATTGATTCTGATTTTCTATTAAAAATTCATATGCATGTCTTGCATGTTGTGTGGGAAGAGTGGTAACAATATAACCATTTTGAGTATAAAAATTGATCACATCATATAACTGATCTTTAATTCGTGATTTTCCGGAAATAGGATTAAAGATAAACAACAGTTTTTTCATGTTTCTAAGCTCCATTAATACTTAATTTTATACATTTTTCTTTTTATATTATTCAAATATACTAAGGAATATATTGATAAACTGCTTCTTCACCCAGATATCGATAAAGTCCTTTTTGTCTTACGGTTATCTCACATTTGTCTTTCAAATTATAGTTACATTGTAAAATATTAGGACTAACAAACTCAGATGATACTTTTTTGCCATCTACAAACACTTCACTATCTTGATTAAAATTCTCTCCATAAATAGCAAATTTTCCATCACTTTTTTCTACTCCATTAATTATTCTCTTATCAAACCCTATTTGAGTCTCTACTTTTTTATATTTTCCCAAATATTGGCTTATATAATTTTCTCCATTTAACATGTCATACTGTAATAATTCTAAATATTCTTGATAATTTTCTTTTCCAGCAAAAACCTGATGGAATTTTGAAATAATTCCTCCATCCAATTCTAATTCATTTAAAAGATATGCAGATAACTGATACGAATTCAAATCTGGATGTTCCATCACTTTTCCATAATTTGAATAAATAAGATATGGAACCTGATATTTATTTTTATTATATTCTAGTAAAGATAAAGCAGGTTGATGATCACCATATAGCACTAAAACTGTTGGCTCTTCATACCCTTCCAAATATTGTATAATGTTTCCTAATGACTTATCACTTTCATGGATTACATCTACATATTTCTGAACACTTTCGATTTCTTCTATACTATAGTTTCCAGAAACTACTACCTCATGATCTCTATTTTCATCACTATCATATGGTCCATGACTTTCTACTGTAATAGCATAAATCAAATCTCTTTCTTCACTATTTTCCATTACTTTAGGCAAATATTTTGCGATCATTCTATCGCTCATATAATATCCATTGAATTCCTGATCTGCCATTGTCTCTCTGTTAATATACCTTTCAATCCCTATATTGGGGAAAACAAGATCCCTATTATAAAAATCTCCATTCCAATTATGGATTGCAGTTGTCTCATATTTTTCATCTAAATAGTAACTAATAGATTCTATGGGATCATATGTCAAATAAGTTAAATATGGATATTCGCCCTTTCTCAACCAAGTAACAGGCAATCCTGTCAAAATCTCAAATTCTGTATTTACCGTAGAACCACCAAATACTGGAACTGTCATTATTCCGCTTCCAAACAATTCCTGTAACTTTCTAAAATTTGGAATTGGATCTTCAGAAAAAGTGATTCCTTCAATTTCCATAGGATCTATAAACGCCTCAATTTGAAGGAACAACAAATTGGGGGGGCATTTATTATCTGTACTTTCTATCTTTTCCTCTTCCAGACTCTTTACAATTCCTATCATTGTATCTTGACTATAATTTGAAGGCTCTTCAATCTTTTGATTTATAAAAGATAAATACAAAGTACCTACACATCCATTATCCAGTTGTGAATCAGGACTCCATTCATCCATATTCCAGATATCAAGACAGGATATAACTATAATTATCAGCAAATTCAATGCAAATAATATGCCACTAGCCCAACGTATTTTTGACTTCTTCCATGTCACTTTATGACACAGATAATAAACTCCTACTAAACAAAAGGAAAAAATCAACACTGCTCCAATTATATGTATTGTTTTTATTTCAAAAAGATTATTGATAATAGCAACACCATATTGAAGTGCTGTTAAATCTTGCCATACAATCATATTTCCTCTCATAGAAGAAACAAAATACGCTCCAATCATATATATAGCAAACGGAATCACTCCAAGGAAAATGCCCCATAACCAATGTTTTAAAAATGTTCCCAAAAGCAAAACTGACCAAATTAAAGCAACTTCTAACACAAAAACTAATTTATGTTTTGATATAAATAAAAACACTTCGTTTAAATTAGCTCTGACAATCCATTCTAATGTAATATTAATTATTATTGCTATAAGAAATGATATAATGTATGGAATTATCTTCTCTATTTTAGTCTTATATTTATCTAATATTAGCTTCCATGTTTCATTAATTGATAAAAACGATATAATAATAGAAAGATATAACCATCTTAAAAACCATTCAAATATTGCTCTTGAATATGTAACTTCTCCAAAAACATGCATAGATTCAATGAATTGATTAACATTTTCATGAAAAGTAATTATTGCCCCCTCTTCTCCTAATTGTATTTGTGCTCCATTTATACCATTAAAACACTCTACAATATCCTCACCTATTAATTTTACAGTTTTAAATGGATTTTGAATGCAAATTTCCCGAAATATCACAATCGAATCTGACAAATCATCTGATATAAAATCGAATCTTAACTTATTTGCATGATTACTTGGAACATAAACATATACTTTTTGAAGCATTTTTTGTGGTTTTGTATTAATCTCCTCATATATATTATCTCCCAAAAAAGGATACTCTTCTGTCATATTATCCCAACGTATTTGTTTGCAAACCCCTTTTTCATCTATCAATGTAACACTTACAAGATCATTGTATGATATAACATTTATAAAAAATAATATTATTACACATACAAATGCTATTATACTTGAACAACATATTTTCTTTTTTATTTTTTTGTTCATTTATATTAAAACCTCTTTTATAAAAACCATCGGCAAATAGTTAATATTTGCCGATGTCAAACTATAAAATATTTACATTTAAATTACTATCCCAAGTAACACCTTCTCTATATTGGTGCATAAGCCATTCCTTGTTCCATTTTTCCTCAAAAACCTGTTTATTATGTTCAAAAACAGCTTTATATTTTTCATCCTGAAGTTTCTTAAAAGAAGCACCTTCACAATGATGAATAAAGGTATCCTCTAAAATGGCTAGTGAATATCCTGCTTGTTTTACAGCTTCTGCATAGTCATCATCTTCAAACATTCCAACTTCATAGGATTCATCTAATAAACCACATTTTTTAATAATTTCTTTTTTAATCATTGTACAAAACAATGCTAAAACTCTAGGTTCTTTAAAATATTCTTCTGACAAATGTTTTGTAGTATAATCATATGCAAAACATTCTAATTCTTTTAAATCATTATACTTTACATTTATTTTTGCTTCATTTCCAATAGAATTAGTTACAGGACCACACATTCCCATTCTTGGATTATTTTCCAAATGTTTAGACATTGCAGTTAGCCATCCCCTTGTAACAACTGTATCATTATTTAACAATACAATATAATCTCCATCAGAAATCCTCATTCCTACATTATTTCCTCCAGCAAATCCCAAATTAGAGTCATTTAAAATAATTGTTACATTATTTAAATGTTGTGCATCTAATTGTTTTAAATATTCTCTTGTACCATCTGTAGATAAATTATCTACTATAATAAGACGATAATTTGGATAAGCTGTTTTTTGCAGAATGCTATTGATACATACTTTATTTAACTTTAGATTATTATATGTCAAAACAAGAATATCTATTTGAGGTACTGCCTTTTCTACTAATGAAGCAAAAACTTCATATCTTTGCTGCCAGTCATTTTCTTTTGCAAAGTGAATGCATTCTTCTTCATTAGCTAAAGTATCTCTTCCCTCTAAACACATCTGCACATATTCCATAAATTTATCATTGTCATTTGCCATATAAACATATTTGTCTTTAAATGGAGCTAACTCTGGTATTTCTGTTGATACTACTTTTTTACCTGCACTCAAATACTCATAAAATTTAACTGGATTGGTTGCTTTGATCAAATCTGTTGATGTATCAAATGGAATAAGACATACATCAAAATCCTTTAGATATTCAGGCAATTCTTTATATGGTTTTTCACCTAATAATTTTATATTTTCATATTTTCTAAGTTTCTTTTCACCTGCTGTAATATTTCCAATCAATACAATATCACATTGTGGCATTTTTTTAGCAAGATAGCAAACTTTTTCAACATCAAACCACTCAGCAATTGCTCCATAATATCCGATTATAGCTCTCTGCTTCTTAGTATTTTTTCCATATGCTTGATGGAAATGAGCAAATTCCGTTCCATTTCTCACAATACTAATATCTGGGTTATATTCTTTTGCAATGTCATATAAAAACTGTGAACTTGGAATAATTTCATCTGAATATTTTAACAATTTCTTACAATTCTCTCCAACCAGTTTTTCAGCGGGATTCAAAAATCCTGTATAATCATCCATATAATCTGTTATTACTTTGAATCCATACATTTCTTTCAAATATTTTGCTGCTAAAAACCAATTAGGATAATCTACAATCGTTACGGCATCTCTAATACAGTATGTGTCCATCAAATTTCTTAAATGCTGTTGTAGTTCTTTCTGCTGTTCTCCCCAATCTGTTAAGTGTATTGCATTATATTGAGGATTAAAAATATTTACAATATATAAATTCTCTTTCAGTTGAGTAACGCTATCAGGATTATAATGATTAGCATTAATATAGAATACTCTATGACCATTTGCTGCATAACGGTCAGCAAAATGTTGTGGTCTCTGGTATCTGAAATCATAATCTATAACACTTAAAATAATGACATCATACGCAGTATATTCTTTAGATAAAATATCCATTCTATCTTTATCAATATATACATTATCTTTTACTACGTTTTCTATAATTACCTCTTGGGATTTATTATTTTCTATTACACCCCTATCCTCAGAGGATTTATTTAAGCATCCTATTGATTCTGGTATTGGAGACTTCAAAATATCAATCAAAGGCCAAAGTGGATTATAACGTCTATCACGATCTCCACCTGTCTTATGATGCGTAAATACCCATTTTCTAAATAATTTACGCTCTTCTTTTGATCCTCTGATACCCTGATTCAATGTCCGGTTCATAAGATGAGTCACTTTAAATAATTTAGCTCCCAGCATCTTATCACATTGCTGAAGTGCTCTCTGAATAATCAGATCTTTCTGCTCTGCAACAAATAAAGCATTGTCTAAACTATCTTTTAAAGATATATTCTCTTCTTTTAAAGCATTCACTTGCTCTTCCAAAGAATTTTTTATCTCCAATAATCTTTCATGTTCTGCCTGAATCTCTTCTCGGTTCTTTTGCTCTTCCTGATAACAACCAGTTATAGTATTTAACTGCCCTGAAAGTTCCTCATTTTTCTGTAAAATAGTATCTCTACTTATCTTTATGTCATCTAGCTCTAACTTTAAACCTTCATTGACTTCTTCTAAACATGTTTTGACACTGTCAAATTGCTCTGTTCTCTCCTGTAATAACCGTTCAGCTGCTGCTTTCTCTGTTTTTAAAATTTCATTTTCTTCCTTAGAAACATACTTTTTAAGGAAAGATTTATTAGAACCTTTTACAGTATCTTCTAACTTGGTCAAACTGATATTATTCTTGTCACAAGAATATACTAAAAGAATCTGTTGATCTGGATAATAAGAGTCCGGAATTTTGGAAGCATCCACAGAATCTGTATAAATCAGATGAAAATCCCCTATATTTACAGGAATATTATTCTCATAAAATTTCGTAATATGTTCTTCAATCTTATACTCTTCTTTAAAAGGTATTAAAATAATAATATATTTTTTTGCAATTCCAGAAAAATTTTCCAAAATCTTTTTTGGTTTTTCCATATGTTCCAATACATTGGAACAAAAAACAACATCTACTGATGTATCTTCTATACCTTTATTTAAATCTCCTACATAAAAAGAGTATTCTGGGTATCTCTTCTGAGCAATTTTAATTGCCTCTTCAGAGAAATCCAATCCACATATATTCTCATCCTCTAACTGTTTGGAAAGTTCATCTACCGCATCACCCAATGCACATCCCATATCGCAGATTTTATATTGGTTTAAACGAATTTCCCTAATTAACCACTCTGGCATCATTTTCAATGCCACTTTCGCAAAAAAACGGGTCTGCTTGCTTCCACCATACTCTTCCCAATCGGTGTCAAAACGATGATCCCAGTAATCTTTTGAATTGAGTTCCATTTTATCCTCCTGCCACAATATTCGTTATATCGATTTTTTCTCCATCTACATTCCATTCATGTTCCATACTCAAAATTCCAAATTCATTAATTGCTGGAGCTGTCACACGAAATTCAATTGCACTGCAAATTGTATCAAATGGTACATAATCCTTCGCCTGTGTTCCAATATCCAATAAATATTTTCCTGGTAACAAACGATTATACTTAATCTGTATTGATGCAACCCCTTTTTCCTTTGCCTGTACAATCTCATTGGAATCTAACAACACACTGGAACCATAGCAGTACAACCCGTCATCTCTGGTAATGCCAATTGTGAAATTCACTGGAAGTGGTGCCTGCTTGCATTCATAAAAAATAGAAACTTTAATAATATCCCCAGTCTTAAAAATCCTCTTCTCTGTTCCCTCTGAATCTGTTAAAAGCACATTTACAATCTTCACTTTACCATTGCCACTTCTAACTGCTCTTGGACAACAAAAATCGGGGAGTCTTTCTTCAACACTTTCTTCTGGATTTATCTCCAAAGCTGCATTTTCTACCTGATCCACTTGCTCTGTCTCTACAATCTCCTGATCACTTTTTAGGTTCTGTGTGCTTTCTGTACTTTGCTCTGTACTTTTTGCATTTTGTGCTTCTCTTTCTTTACGGTATTCCTCCTCGATTCTATCCAATCTTGATTCTTCCATTGCAGCTAAATATTTATCATCTACAAATTTAGGAATACCCTCTTCTCTAATTAAGCCATTTTCAATCCAGATACATCTGTCACATATCTGCTCAATCTGTCCCATAGAATGAGAAACAATCACAATAGTTGTACCTTTACTTTTGATCTCCTTCAAGCGCTCAAAACATTTTGTCTGAAAGCTGACATCTCCAACTGCCAAAATTTCATCAATCAAGAGAATATCTGCATTTACATTGATTGCAACTGAGAAAGCAAGTCTCATATACATACCAGATGAATATGTTCTGACTGGACTATCAATAAACTCTTCCAGTTCTGAAAAAGCAATAATATCCTCAAGACGTGCATCAATTTCTCTCTTTGTCAATCCAAAAATAGCCGCATTTGTATAAATATTCTCACGACCACTCATATCTGGATGGAAACCTGCTCCCAACTCTAATAAACTGGAAACACGCCCTTTTATTTCAATTTTTCCTTCTGTCGGATACATAATACGACTTAACATCTTTAAAGTAGTACTTTTTCCACAGCCATTTTTTCCAATCAAACCAATGGCCTCTCCTCGTTTTACCGAAAAACTGATTCCATTTAAAACCCAGCGATCTTCATGTTCATTCCTTTTTCTAAATAATAAACGTTCTTTTAGACTTGTCCCTTTATCATTGTATATCTTAAATTTCTTTTTTAAGTTAGTTACTTCAATTACATTGCCTTCCTGCATTACAATTCCTCCACAAATCCCTTCTGCAGATGTATAAAAATCAAGTTTCCTACAATCAAAGTTACCATTCCGATAGCAAATGCCTGAAACAATACTCCAATTTGTGGAACTACTTTATAATACAGAATATCTCTATATACAATAATTATCGGAGTCATTGGATTCAAATTAAATAATGGCAGATATTGTTCAGGAACCATATCAACAGAATACATAATCGGAGTCAGATACAACCATGCCATAGTCACAATATTTAAAATATGTTCCAAATCACGAAAATACACTGTCAATGAGGATGTGAGCATGGCAATTCCAAGTGCCAATATATACTCTACAAACATAACTATTGGTAAATACAATAATGCTTCAAAATTTACACCAACTCCAGATATGATCAAAACAATAAAAATAACAATAAAACTAAATAACATATTAAAAAAACTACTTGTTACATAAGCAACTGGCAATACCTGTCTTGGAAAATAAATCTTTTTCACCATATCCTGCTGCGAAATGATAGAAACTGCCCCTGATACCACTGAGGAACTAAAAAAGATCCACGGAACCAATGCTACAAATAAAAATAGATAAAACTTCTCTATTCCATTTCTCATAATAACTGAAAACACAATGGTATATACCATGAGCTGCAACAAAGGATTAATAAATGTCCATAAAAATCCTAGAACAGAGCCTTTATATCGCCCTCTTAAATCTTTACGCACCAGACTATAAATCATCATCCGGTATTCATATAATTCTTTCAATGTCTTCAAAATAGAATCTCCTCTACAAGACTGTTCTTTATTCGAAATTTACAGTCTTTCTTCCAGAATATCTGCAATTCTCTTACAAGCAAAACCATCTCCATATGGATTACTTGCATGACTCATCTTCTCATACTCTTCTCGATTGTCTAACAAAGTTTTAAATTCTTTATATATTGTCTCTTCATTAGTGCCAACCAGCTTTAGAGTACCTGCTGCAATTCCCTCTGGACGTTCTGTAGTATCACGCATAACCAAAACAGGCTTTCCAAGAGAAGGTGCCTCCTCCTGAATTCCACCACTATCTGTTAAAATTAAATAAGATCTGGATAAGAAATTGTGGAAATCCAACACTTCTAATGGTTCAATAATATGGATTCTGTCATCACCACCTAAAATTTCATTTGCAGCCTGACGAACTGTTGGATTCATATGAATTGGGTATATTACCTTAATATCTGGAGTTTCATCCACAATACGACGAATTGCGCGGAACATATGGCGCAGTGGTTCTCCTAAGTTTTCTCTTCTATGTGCTGTCAACATGATCAATCTGCTATCTTTTGCCCACTCCAATTCTTCATGGCTATATTCATCTCTTACTGTTGTCTTCAGCGCATCAATTGCTGTATTTCCTGTTACAAAGATTGTATTTGAATCCTTTCCCTCTTTTAACAGATTATTTTTTGACATTTCTGTTGGTGCAAAATTAAATTGAGATATAATTCCTGTTGCCTGTCTGTTAAACTCTTCTGGATATGGAGAAAAAATATTATAGGTTCGCAGACCTGCTTCCACATGCCCTACCGGAATCTGAAGATAAAATGCAGATAATGCTGTGGCAAATGTTGTTGTTGTATCACCATGTACTAAAACAACATCTGGTTTTTCTTTTTCCAGAACTGCTTTGATTCTCTCCAAAATAGAAATTGTCACATCAAATAAGGTCTGCTTATCTTTCATAATAGACAAATCATAGTCAGGTTCTACCTGAAATGCATTTAAAACCTGATCTAACATTTGGCGATGCTGACCTGTTACACATACAATTGTTTGTATATTTTTTCTTTTATACAATTCTTTAACTAATGGACACATCTTAATTGCTTCTGGTCTTGTACCAAACACTAACATTACCTTTTTCATCTTGTTCCCTCCAATTGATTTAAAATCTTATTTATCTCATCTACTCTGCATTTCCAAGTATTTTTATCCATATAGGATTGCAACTCTTCTTCTGTTAAAAAAGGAGTCTGATACTCTCTTTTAGACATTTCTTTTAGTTCTTCATATGTATGATAACAATGTACATATGGTTGGAATTGCCTTGTTTCTTTACTTTCTACTGCTAAAACTGGTTTATTCATTGCCAAATATTCATATATTTTTACCGGATTGATTGTATCCAGAAGCTCATTTCTCTTAAATGGATACAAACATACATCAAAAGATTGAATCCATTGAGGAACTTCCTCTTTAGGAACTGCCCCACAATATTTCACATTTTCACATTGGATCTCAGGCTGGTCATTGGGTCCTACCAGAACTACTTCACTTTCTGGATTTGCCTTTGCAATCACTTCAACTGCCTTCTTATCAAACCAATGACTGATCTTTCCAATATACCCAAATACTTTCTTGGTATTAGAAATATGTTTTGTCATTGTATTACAAGAAAAATCCACTCCATTAGGAATCAAAAATACGTTTGATCGACTCTTTGATATGTCCTCATAAAACTGATTCGCTGTTACAAGCACAGTTTCTGCTTTTAGGAGAATTTTCTGTTCCATTTTTTTTAAAAATTTTTGAATATTTATATCTGAATTCAACAAAACATTCTCATCCATCTTGTCATACAGAATTTGGGGGGAATGTCTTGAAATCAGCCTTCCCCATGTCTCATACCCTATCCACCAAAGGTCTGCATCTGAAATCTTTTTTTTCAACTGCCAGCGTTCATACCAAGTATTTATCCTACATGGATCGATATTCTGCATACGAACTGGCAACGCAAATGTTCCATCTAAACGAATCACATGAAGAGACGGAGAGATATCATAATACATTGACCTGTTTTTTTTATTCTTTTGTTTCATCGCCCCCAACAAACTTATTGTAGGTTCTACATACCATACATCATGTGTCTTCGAGAGTTCTTCTGCTATATGTTGCGGTCGCTGTTTTAAATCGCTGAACTCCGCAGGAGCAAAATAAACAATTTTCATGCCAGTCCCCTATCTATTTGTATATTTCCTATTTACTCAGATTCTTTATTTCATCTATTTTTCTGTATTTCTATAATTTTCCAAATGCCACAATCAAACGAAATACCATATCATCTGATCTCTTCTGCCTAAAAATCTGTTTTTCAAATATTACTTTAACTTTCCCCTTGACTGAAGAACGACTATCAAGCACTTTCTCTAGCAAACTTTGATTTTGAGGAGTCTTTTCATTTAATTCTTTGCCAAAACACTTGCTGAACTCTTCCAACTGTATATAAATCTCACCTCTTGGTTTTAACAGTTGGGCAAATCTATATTTTAACAAGGATTTTCTGTTTAGCATCGCTCCAGAAGTATTTTTTCCATGCTGTCTATACCAAATATAGGGGATTTTGTCATAGTATACAGTTCCAAAACAAGTCCCCACCAGATAAAACCACCAATCGTGCATGATGATAGCATCCACATTCTGAGGCATATGTGTGCGAATCATTTCTAAAAGTTCACGATTCATCACTGCAGTACACCCTGTACACATGTCTTGCACCAATGCATTTCCAAAAGTTATCTTTCGCACTGGGCGACTGACAGTTACATCAATTGGATTCAATTGTTCGTCTACAATACATTTGTCACTGCAATATAAAACTGCTTTTTGATTTGACTGTTCTAATTTTTGTATAATTGTAACTGCCCTTGATATCTTATCCACCATCCATTTATCATCCTGATCTGCAAACGAAAAATAAGAAACTGACAAATCTGCATTCTGGATTAAATGAAAAAAGCTCTTCTGAACTCCTATATTTTCTCCCTGATACCAATGGATCCAGTTATATTTAAGAGCATATTCTTGTAATATTTCCTGTGTTCCATCTGTAGAACCATCATCACGAATCAAAAGATCTAGCTCTGAATAACTTTGATGTATTATACTTTCCAACTGAACTCGCAAATACTTGGAACCATTGTATGTTGACATCAAAATCTGTACTTTTTCCATAGTATTCCCCTTATATTTTTTCCCACTCTCATCTAAATCTTAAAGTTGATATTGATATTCCAATGTCTTCACAGCGCTCTGAATGTTATATTGTGAATGCTCCATACTCTTAGGAAGATTTAAATTTCTTTTTATATCATCCATATTAGTTTGATTCATACATATAATCTCATTTACCCATTCATAAACAACATCTTCCATCTTTGGATCTTCATTTTTAATCTTTGGATCTTGTTTTTCGCTGAGTAGATCGGATGTACTGTCTAAAATCGGCTTAAAAATAACCCCAGCATTTTCAGAACCATTACTTTCTATATCCATTTTAATAGACACTGAATGAGGTACTTGATCTGAGGCAATACAAGAAAGACCATTTGCCTGTGCCTCTAAAAGAACAATTCCAACTCCTTCAAACAAAGATGGTAATAAAAACAAATCCATCATCTGTAGTAGATCTGGAACATCATCCCTATTTCCTAAAAATAAGATGGTATCTTTGATACCATACTGTTCTGCTCTACATTCCAAAGCATTTCTTAAGCTTCCATCTCCCACTAAAACAAGGCGGCTATTTGGAAGATACCGATGTACCTCCTGAAATACCCGCAACAAAAATGCATGATTCTTCTGGCATTCCATTCTTCCAATATTTCCCAATACAAAACAATTATCCAATCCATATTGATGCCGCAGTTTTTTCCTTTTAACCTCATCAAAGCGATATTTTTCGAGGTTAATTGCATTTTGCATAATAAAAACATTTCCTGCTTCCATCTGTTTCTTTCCATATAAAAAGTATCCTGCTTCTTCAGAACAGGCAAAACGGCTACATTTCATCCATGAAATAGGGATACATAATATCTGATTCCGTAATGCGGCAAAACGATGGTCTGAATACTGTGTAGCATGACAATGTACAATAAAATTCCGCAGCCCATACTTTGCAGCAAGCGGTTTCAAAAAAAAGGAAAGGTATACTTCATGGTTGTGAAGCCATGTATACCGATCTGCATACTTTTTAAAAAATTCCTGAATCTGTTTTACAGAACTCCAGGAACTACCAGGTTTTTCTATATAGTTGACCTGACCACCGAGATATCGTATCTCTTCTTCATAAGATTCTTCTCGATCACAGTGTATAAAACATAAAAATTCAAACTGAATCTGATCCCTGTCTATCATACGGTAATAATTCATAATGACATTCATTACCCCACTCCAGACAGCTGGAATAGATACAAAATGAAGAACTCTAATCATATCCTCCCTCCAGATCTTAAACAGTCTACTTCTAATCATCTTATTTATGTCCATTAGCCCTGAGTTAGTATAACATTTTTACAAAACAAAGGCAACTTGTAAACGCATTACATTTTTCTTATTTTTTGCCTGTTTTTCAAAACAATACCATATTCCATCCAAGAAAAAAAATAATACAAATTTTCGTAAAATAACACCTATATATTAATAATTATCAAATACACCATATCTATTTGTTATTATTACACTCTTCTTAGAACAGCATGAAAAGCATACTGACAAAAATACCAGCAACTTGCTATCAAAGATAATTTTTCTTGTTTACGATATAAACGCCATATGCGCTGCAGGGCTTTTATCTTATTAGAAGACATAGTTTTTACACCACTTTTTTTTGCTGGTCTTCTATAATAGGTCAAATTCTCTTGTAAACCATATCCCATAAAACCAGCTTTCAAGATTCTCCACCAAGTTGCAGTGTCTTCGCTCTCAACCTGAGGCATCAGCAACAATTCTTTTGGGATTTTTGCTCTGTCTAACATGACAGTAGACGTAAAAATTGTTGTATTTCCAAGAGCTCTCTGATAGGTGATCTGAGACGGAATCGATGTCACCTTTCCTGTCCCAATTCCTTGACTGTCAGCAAATTCATAATCTGTAAATGAAAATGCACAGCCTGTTTTGTCCATAAAATCAAGTTGATGTTCTAATTTCTCAGATTTCCATAAATCATCTGCATCCAAAAAGGCTAAATACCTTCCATTTGCTACACATGTACCAGCATTCCTACATTTAGCTACTCCTACATTTTTTTCTAAATGAACTATCCTTATACGAGAATCAGAAATAGATTCCAAAATTTCAAGGCTTTTGTCAGTTGAAGCATCATCTACGCATATTGCCTCCCAATTCTGATATGTCTGTTGCTGTAATGTTTTTATAGTATCAATCAAATAGCGTTCTTGGTTAAAAATAGGGATAACAATACTGATGAGTGGTAGATTATTTTTGAAATGATTCTGGAAATGAATCTGTGGATTATGGGATGCACCAAGAACCCTTTTTCTATCATTTTGATCTAATACATTACTTTTCATTTCAGGCTGCATCTCCATATCCCCCTAGTGTTTCTAATAATCATATTGATACCAACCGATTTTAAGATAGTATAGCATCTTTATATAGATATTACAATTGTAAGACAATTACATTTCTCAAAAATGTTTTATTTATGTTTTATTTTTATCCAATTAAATTAATGAGGATATCTCCCATACTCTTTACTAAGATCTGAAGACATCCTCACTTATTATAATTACTATATTACCATATTCTTATATTCTTATATTCTTTTGCTCCTATTCACTATTCTCTTTCCTACCTCTCCTCTGAAACTGCTGCCTGACGGATTCCCTCTTCCTGACCGCCATCTTTCTTTACACCCTCTGTGCTCTCTTTCATAAACATGATCTTAGGTGTCAAGATCATCAATTTCAGATCCAGCCACATGGAATAATTCTGAATATAAGTCAGATCCAACTTCAATTTATCATAAGAAGTTGTATTGTACTTGCCATAAATCTGAGCATATCCTGTAAGTCCTGCTTTTACTTTCAAACGATAAGAAAATTCTGGGATCTCCTTCTCAATCTCAGCTGCCAGCTCTGGTCTCTCTGGTCTTGGTCCTACCATAGACATCTCCCCTTTGAGAACATTAATCAGCTGTGGCAGTTCATCCAGTCTGGTTGCACGCAAAAGTCTTCCAATAGGCAAAATCCTTGGATCATGTTCGGAAGCTAACTGTGCTCCCATTTTCTCCGCATCCTGAACCATTGTCCTGAACTTATAGATTTCAAATGGATGTCCCCATTTTGTCAATCTTGTCTGTTTATAAAAGACAGGACCTCCATCCGTCAGTTTAATGCTGATTGCAATGATAATGAAAAATGGCAATGTCAAAATCAAGCCAATTCCGGCACATACCAGATCCATAAGACGTTTCGCCACACGCTGTTCAAAATGAACTCCCTCATTTCTGGAAAGATACAGAGGAGAATCAAAAATATTCAACTCTTCTGAAGATCTTAAAAGAATATCTGAGATCTTAGGAACAGTATAAGTACGGACTCCTATCGCAAAACAATACTTCATCAAGGCATTTCGTTCATGAGCTGGAACATCACCTATGATTACCCCCTCATAGTTCTTGATCGCCATACGGATCGCATCCATTCCTATCTCGACGTTCAATGCCCCACTTATGACATACTTATCTTCTCTTGAATTAATCTTTTCCATCAAATGAAACGCAGGTCTGTCACCATAGATCAAAAGTAATCTCCTCGGCGGGAAGAGGCGTGTATAAATCCAGCTAAAAGAAAATGCCCACAAAACAATACAGATAATATCCACCAATGTCATTACTACAATGGCTGTCAGGGAATGAAAACGCTTATCCAAAAGTGCGATCTGCAAGTATGTGATTCCGTTTACCAGAACACAGGATAAAATCTGAGAATAAATGACATTTCCCTTTTTTAGAACACCAACTTTAAATCCCCCATACATGGTAAGGAAAAACAGCAAAAGGATTCCATACAAACAGACCATAAGCCAGTTTCCACGCCTGAAAAACGGAAATTCAAGAATTGTATTATAATGTTTTGTCCACACAATCCAATAAATCCCAACCTCAAGCAATACAATAATAGAAGCGGAGAAAAACTTGATCATTCTTTTATATTGTTCATAATGTTTCATAACTCTATTTTATTCTCCCTGCTCTTGTGGTCTCACAGCCGCCATCGTCATCATCAAAAACATCCACATGATCGGAGTTGCGATTGGAAGATTCAAATTAACAAAAGCCTGAGCACTATAACATATAACGGCAAAAAGCATAGCTGCTACTGCCGGATTCTTACTGATACGTTTA
>CAJMNU010000006.1 GCA_905214855.1 uncultured bacterium
AGGTTCTACCCTATAGTTAGCAAGACTTTTTCAACTTGCACTGGTTTCATTCCTGTAATTTCAGTAGTTTTAAGTAACCAACTAATACTCTGGATTTTTGAGTATCTTTGAGTATATTCACTCATATTTGGTTCTATTTTAAATTACTTATTCAGTCCTCCTTCTGATTTTACTTAAAAAAAATGGGATTTGATCGTGAAATAAATTGAATAAATTTGAAATAATTTGAATAACCTTTTGATTGGCATCATAGAATATGTAGAACTCTTTGTTTATGTATCTTATTATGATACTTTTTTACAAAAATGTCAAGATATGTTTTTTTAATTTTTGACAATTTTTTTTCGCCAAAAATCTCATGATGTTTGGAGCATTTTTATTTTGTTGAAAAGCCCCTCCCCTAAAAACAGCTCTTTATGATACATTGTATTCTTTTTCTAATTATATTATAATGAGGATTGCGGGAGCACATAGTGCAGAGCAATCCTGTAGCAGAGTGGTCAAAATCCTTTTGACCCCAAGATCATTATAATGCATTCAGGCACTGTTTTTTCTGGTAGATAATTCCCCCCAAAACAGTCTCATTAGCTCATGACATCACAATATTTTGAAAGGAGAAGGTCACTTTATGCCTTTTCATGGCAGATAGAAGTGCCCGCAAACAGATATGAACACAAAATCCAAACACAAAATCCTCGCTCTTCTTCTCTGTCTGGTTCTGGTTTTTCAGATCACAGGCTGTTCTCTTGTTTCTCTGGAACAGCCATCTGCCTCCACAGAACAAGCAAACGAAACCGATTACCAGTATCATGACAAATCAGATGAAGATTCCATAAAGATCCAACAAGAATTTGATGATTTTACAAATTCCATTTTTTGTGATCTTGCGAAATCATCCTCTCTTTATCTGCATCTTCTCTTAAAAAATCCAGAGCAGTATGGCATCACCTCAACAGATTCTCCTTTTGGCACATATTCTTTGATCCAAATGCAAGAATCCAGTGAAAAGGTTTCCTCTTTACTGCAGCAGTTGGAATCAATCCCTTATACCCCACTTACATCCAAACAACAATTCTTATATAATGTTTTAAAAGATTATTTGGAGACAGAAACGCTCTGTGAAGGGATGGAATTATATGTACAGCCTCTGTCTGAAACAATTGGAATTCAAGCACAGCTTCCTATTCTTCTGTCCGAATATCCTTTTGATTCTAAAGAAGATATCACAAATTACCTCTCTCTCCTAAAAGCTGTTCCTGAACTTTTTAAAGAAATCATGGAATTTGAACGCCAAAAATCAGAAGCTGAACTTGGTCTTGATGATCCTTCCATTGATCGTATTATAGAGTCCTGTCAAACTGCCACAACGACACCAGCAGTCAACCCCCTGACAGAAACATTTGAACAGCGTTTGAACAGTATAGAAGGACTAACAGAAGAAGAAAAAGAAAACTATTTGGAACAAAACACAACTGCACTGACTACTTACTGGATTCCAACTTACAATACGTTGATTGAAGAACTTACATCTTTGAAAGGAAACAGCAGCCATTCAGGCGGACTTTGTCAATTTCCTGATGGAACAGAGTATTATGAATATCTGGTTCTCACCAATTCTGGAACTTCCTATAGCATGGATGAACTTTACAAGCAGATACAAATTCATCTGGATTCCGACCTGCGCAGCATTTCCAATATGATAGCCAAAAATCCCGAACTGGGCGATCAATTAGAATCCTATACCTTTTCTGCAACAGAGCCAGAATCCATTT
Source organism: uncultured bacterium (assembly GCA_905214855.1). Taxonomy (GTDB): domain Bacteria; phylum Bacillota; class Clostridia; order Lachnospirales; family Lachnospiraceae; genus CAJMNU01. The sequence goes on from CAJMNU010000006.1 coordinate 1,773, forward strand.
TAAACAATCTGCGTACACAGATCACTGCTGATTTTCCATCTACTCAGAACGGACTCGGCAATGTAACACTCAAATATGTTCCAAAAGCTCTGGAATCCTCTCTCAGCCCTGCATTTTTTCTGATTCCTCGCTTAGATGATTTTCAAAATACTGTTATTTACATAAACCAAAAATCCATTCAGCAATCCAATCCACTCTATACTACATTAGCACATGAAGGAATTCCGGGACATTTATATCAGACACTCTACTTTTTGCAAAAAAATCCAGCTCCTCTTCTGCGTCTTTTGTCTTGTTCAGGCTATTCAGAGGGATGGGCAACCTATGCAGAATATTATTCGTATTCTTTTGACAATGGTTTAAACAGCGAATTGCAAAATCTCCTGATGCATAATTCTGCGGCGATCCTCGGACTTTATGCACTTTTAGATTTCAATATCAACTACCATGGATGGACTTTAAAAGATACAAGCGAATATTTAGATTCCCACTATTCCATCACAGACCCCTTGGTTGCAGAAGATATTTTTTATACCATGGTAAACTGTCCTAGCAATTACTTACAGTATTATACTGGCTATTTAGAGATTCTTGATCTAAAGGAACAGGCTAAGGATATGCTTGGCGAAGAATTTGACTTAAAAGAATTCCATACCTTTATTTTGGATATGGCACCCGCCTCTTTCCGTGTGATACGCCAGTATTTTCCATCTTGGCTCTTGACACAACAAGCCTGAATTCAATCATGACCTATATCTCCTTTGCATATACTGATACCAAAATGATTCTCTGCAAAGGAGAAACGCATGGTTTGGATCTCATTTCTATCAGATTGTATGATCCCTCTTGTTCTTTTTTATATTATTGGCTTTGGGATTCTCTCAAAAAGACCTGTCTTTGATGATTTTACAGAAGGTGCTAAAACAGGAATAAAAACAGTGGCGCAGATCCTCCCTACTTTAATTGGTCTTATGACTGCTGTTGGTGTACTTAGAACTTCAGGATTCTTAGATTTTTTAAGCCAATGTTTAAAAATACCAGCCTCTGTGCTTCACCTTCCAAGTCCCATCGTACCGGTTATTCTGGTACGTCTGGTCTCTAATTCGGCAGCACTGGGGCTGGTATTTGATATCTTTAAACAATATGGTACGGACTCTTCTATTGGTATGCTCGCTTCCATTCTTATGAGCTGTACAGAAACTGTTTTCTATACAATGAGTGTCTATTTTCTTAGCATAAAAGTTACCAAAACACGCTGGACATTGTCTGGTTCTCTTGTAGCCACCGCAGCAGGCATTCTGGCAAGTCTTATCCTAGTGTAAAAAAAGCGAAAAGAGAACTGTTATGATCCCACAGACTCCAATTGCAAGACCACTCATTGCTCCTTCTATCTCTCCAAGTTCAATTGCTTTTGAAGTTCCTACTGCGTGGCTGCATGCTCCAATACTCAAACCTGCTGTGACAGGATCTTTTACCCTAAACAGGCGGATCAAAAACGGGGCTGCTATATTTCCAAAAATCCCAGTAAAAATCACTGCAACCACTGTAATAGAAGAAATTCCGCCATGGGCAGAAGAAATGCTGACTGCAATCGGAGTGGTCACGGATTTTGGGAGCATGGAATAAACCATGGCATCATCTAAACCAAAGATACGGCATAAAATGTACGCACTCGCTATAGAAGTAAGAGATCCAACTGTACATCCTACAAGGACAGGAAGCCAATTTTCTTTCAGAATCTGCAGCTTAGTATAAACGGAAACTGCCAGACAAGCTGTGGCAGGAGCTAAAAACATATTGATAATAGTCCCACCCTTATTGTATGACTCATATGGTATCCGAAATATAGTGAGAACCGCAATCACTAATACCACTGCGATCACTAATGGATTACAAAGAGAGATCCCTGTTTTTTTCTGTATTTTTACTCCCACCCAGAAAGCAATAATACTTAAAGCAATACCAAAAAACGGTGACGCTGTCAATTCTATCATTTTCTTTTCCTCCGCTCCATCCATTGTATCGTCAGCTTAACACTAAAAGCTGTAGCTGCAAATGTGATAATCGTAGTTAAAATACAGATTACGATCAAGGCAATCGCAGATGATCTTAAAATGTCAAAATAATTCATGACACTGACTCCGGCAGGCACAAAGAAAAACGCCATATTGGAGAGAAGAAAATCAGATTTTTCCTGAATATGTTCGATTTTTAACCATCCAATTAATAAAACTCCAAAAAGCAGTATCATACCTATCACACTGGCTGGAAAAGAAAATGGCAGAAAATATTCTATTACCTGACTGATCCAGCATATAGAAAAAATAATTGCTATCTGTTTTAAAATTTTCATTGTTCCATATTTTCCTCCTGTTATGCATCATTCCCCCGCACCCCAGATATCTCTGTATCTTCTCTACTGAAAACTCCGAAACCATTTGTTTAAATCAGTCAGCGCACGAATCAATACTTTTGTCTCTTCCGAATCCATGTGTTCTAAAACAGACTGGATCATCTCCTGATGAAATCTTGCATGATGTTCATAGGCTCTTCTGCCTTTTTCTGATAAATAAATATAAACAACTCTCCTATCTTCTTCACTTCTCTCGCGGTATACATATCCTTTCTTTACCAGACTGTTCATCGCAATCGTCAAAGTACCAACTGTAACTGACAATTGTTTAGCAATGGATGACATATTCTTAGGTTCTTCCATTCCAATCGCCTCTATAATATGCATATCATTGTTTGTAATATCTTCAAATTCAGGTGTGATGATCGCTTTTTGCTCTATATCCATAATGTCATGGAAAAGTTTAACTAACAATTCATTTAATGTTCCATATGTATCCAATCTGGTTACCCTCCAGAAACTGTGATTTCACAGTTAAAATCTTTTCGTATGTCGTAGGCGGAAACCCACTGCCTTTAGGTTGTGGGTAATCGACAACAGTTACATAACATCATCTTCCACCAGCCTTACACGCTGTCATATGATGTCTCTCATATTATACAATACTCCTAAAGAGGACGCAAGGGAAGACAAAAACCTTTTCTGTTTTCTCAAAACATCTATCCTTTTATGCCATTTTAACAAAATCAAAAGAATTTTAAGATAAATTTACTTGTTTTTCCATAAATTTTCCCTTATAATAAAGAAAATAATCCAGCAAGGGGGAGAAATTTTATGAAAATTGTGTATGGCATTATTCAACCAGATGATGAAGTTCGTGTTACTAAAAAACTCAATGAAAGCAAGTTCAGTGTCACCCGTCTTGCTTCCACAGGTGGATTCTTAAGAAAAGGAAACACAACCTTACTGATCGGTACTGAAGATGATAAAGTTGACCTTGTGATCAAGATTATCCGCGAAAACTGCGGTACTAGAAAACAAGTTGTTTATAATACACCTTATGCACCGGGAGTTCCAATGCAGAGCAGTTATATGGCAATGCCTCTCTCTGTAGATGTCGGAGGGGCAGTTATCTTTGTTGTCAATGTAGACCGTTTCGAAAAAGTCTAAGAAACAGAGACTCTGTATTTTTCTCTGATAACACAAAGATGGCAGAATCTTCCCAAAATCATCCCGATTTCAGTTATTCTGCCATCCGTTTTTATTCTTCTTATCTCTTCTCTGTATATTTCATACATTTACTGCCTTTTTTATTATTTCTATCTATGTTTCCGTCTATCTTTGCCTATAGGGCAGCTCTTTTTATCTCACCTTCAGAATCCATGCTATGATCCAAACCTTTATTTTTAGAAAGCTGTTTTATAATGTAAAAATAAACGAATAGAAGCAGACCGCCTGCAAGCACCCATGCAAACGGGCTTGCCAGACATGCCCCAATGTAGCTTCTTCTTGCAGAGGCGATCAGCGCTACCACTCCTCTGCCTACCAACTCTGCCACCCCAGCCAGCATCGGGAGGATTCCATATCCCATTCCCTGAATGCCATTGCGATACACATTTACAATGGTCAGCGGGATAAAGAAAATTCCCACACATTTCAGATAAATATCCACATAATTTAAAATTTCTCCGGAAGTATCTGAAATAAACAGATAAGACATGTACTTTCCTACAAAAATCACCAAAAGCCCTGCTGCTATGGAATATCCAATTCCGATCCATGTTGCCACACGGAATCCTTTGCGTATCCTTCCCACTTTTCCTGCTCCCATATTCTGTGCACAATAGGTTGCCATTGTTGTTCCCATTGCTACATAAGCCTGTGTCACAACCTGTTCAATCTTACTTGCCGCTGTAAATGCTGCAACTGCGGTAGAACCAAGGATATTCAATGCTGACTGTACCATCATAGTTCCGATTGCTGTGATAGAATACTGCAATGCCATTGGAAATCCCACTCCCAACTGAAGTTTTACCAAATGCATATCCAACATCCAGTCATGTTTTTCTAATTTCAATATCGGCACTGCCTTTATGATATAAATAAGACAAAGCAGACCAGAAATCCCTTGAGAGATCACTGTAGCATATGCTGCCCCTGCCGCTCCCATATGAAATACAATGATAAACACCAAATCTAATACAATATTTAACAATGCTGCAAAGATCAAAAAATACAGTGGTGTCTTACTGTTGCCAATCGCCCTTAAAATACTTGCCAACAGATTATAGAGTACCTGCGCCACGATTCCCGCACAGATGATCATAATATAGGCATATGCATCATCAAAAATATCTTCTGGTGTATTCATCAAGATCAATAATGGTTTCATACACAACATACTTCCCACTGTCATCAAGACAGACACAATTGCTGAAAGCACTGCTGCAGACCCCACACTCTTTCTCATTGCTTTTAAATCACCCGCACCAAATCTCTGTGCCGGAAAAACAGTAAAACCTGCTGTCAATCCCATCAAAAATCCAATGATCAGAAAAATAATCGTACCTGTAGAACCTACTGCTGCCAAAGCATTTGTTCCAACAAACTTACCAACGATCACAGCATCTGCCATATTATAAAACTGCTGAAACACATTGCCAATAAAAATCGGGATCGTAAATCCCATGATCATCTTTGCAGGACTGCCACATGTCATATCCTTTTGCATTTTTTTCTACCTCTCCTTTTCCCATTGTCTCCATACCTGCATTTGTTTCCATTCTATTTATTTCCTGAAATCATACGCCATTATAATAAAAAAGAGGTTTTTCGGCAATCCACGTTATTGACAATTTTTTCTTATTTTTCCTTTATATTTTTACTGTTTTTCCCTATTCACTGACTCCTTATTTTACAAAACAAAATCCCAGCTACTGTACTGACCAGAGTTGCCAAAATAGCTGGTCCTACAATCGCTGTAGGATCTACGCTTCCATATTGACTTCGATATGCGATCATGTTGACTGGAATAAGCTGTAAGGATGAAATATTCAATGTCAAAAATGTACACATTTCATCATTTGCTGTCCCTTTCTGCCAGACTTTTCTCTTTTTAAGTTCATCCCCTTTTCTTCTGTTTGTTTCTCCCTGATCTTCTTTCCAATATTTTTTTTCTTCCCTTTCATCCATATTTTTACTTCTTCGTTCCTCTTCTAATTCTTCCAATGACTCCATCGCCAAAAGTCCAGCTGGCGTTGCCGCCCATCCAAGCCCCAAAATATTTGCGATCATATTTGTAGCAATTGCTTTTTCAGCTGGATGATCTTTTGGGATATTAGGAAATAAAAAGTGTAAAAAAGGATGCATCTTTTTAGATAGTGCTTCTATCAGTCCTGCTCTGTTTCCAATTTCAAGGATACCACTCCAAAACCCTAATATTCCCAGCATTGTAATGGCAAGTGTCACAGCTTCTTTTGCACTTTCCAACGCTCCATTTGTCACTGCTGCCAGATTTCCATGAACAGCTCCCCATACAATACCAAACGCCATCATTCCTGCCCAAAGATAGTTCAGCATTGCCGTCCCTCTTTTCATCGCCTGTTATGGCTTTATTTTTAGCAGTATATGATGACGTTTCTTACACTATGCAGCATGATCATCTGCCGCAGAATATGGTATTGTATATATTACATTTTTTAACTAAACTTTTCCAAGCTCTCTTTGGACAAAATCTTCTTTTTTGTCACAACAAAAATTAAAAATGCAGTTGTAGCAGCTATAATATCTGAAATTGGTTCTGCATAATAAATCCCCATAACATTTCCGTTGATTGCCGGCAAGATCAAAGCCAACGGGATCAATAAAATGACTTTTCTAAGAAGTGCAATAAACAAGGAAATCTTTGCCTGTCCAAGCCCCAAAAAGGTGGTCTGACATCCCATCTGAAGCCCAAACACACCAATTCCTGCCATAAAGATCGGCATAACCTGAACAACCAGTGCAATCAATTCCTCTTTATTTGTGAAGATTCCTGCAAAGATTCTCGGAAATTGTGTTGTCAGGAAACAAGCTGTAATGGAAATGATCAATGTTACAATCATTGTAATCCTATATGTCTTTTTCACACGATCAAATTTACCAGCACCAAAATTGTAGCTGATGATTGGCTGTACTCCCTGTGTAAATCCCTGAATCGGAATGACGATCAACTGCATCACACTCTGTAAGATCGTCATAGAACCAACATATAGATCACCTCCATATTTCTGGAGTCCACTATTTAATACAATATTGATCGCACTCTCTGTCGCCTGCATGATAAAAGGAGAAATACCAAGTGCTGCAATGCTCATGATCAATGACATATTTGGTTTTAAATATTTCTTTTTGATCTGGAAAGATGATTTTGAGGAGAGAAGGAAACGGACAACCCAAACTGCACTTACTGCCTGTGAAAGGATCGTTGCCAAAGCTGCTCCTCTTACACCCATATCAAACAGGAAGATGAAAATAGGATCTAGTACAATATTGATCACAGCACCGATCAGGACAGAAAACATCGCTACTTTTGCCTGACCCTGAGAAGAAATAAACATATTTAATCCCAATGCTACCTGTACAAATATAGTACCAATCAAGTAAATACTGATATATTGTTCCGCATAAACAATAGTCTTATCACTTGCTCCAAACATATATAAAAGCGGTGTTTTAAATATCGCAAAAAATGCTGTCAAAACGACAGAAAAAAACAACAGTACTGTAACACCATTTCCAAGAATCTGTTCTGCCTTTTCCTTATTTCCTTTTCCAAGCTGTATCGCTGCCAGAGGAGCGCCACCAGCACCCACAAAAGCACTAAAAGCTGAGATCAGCATCAGAATTGGAAATGTCAGTCCAACTCCTGTCAGAGCAAGATCACCAACTTCTGCAATACGTCCAATATACATGCGGTCTACTATATTATATAGTACATTGATCAACTGAGCGATTACAGAAGGAATTGCCAGACTCAGCATCAACTTAGGTATTGGCTGTGTCCCCAGCCTCTCATCTCTACTTTGATTCATTTTTTTCTCCTATCTCATATTCTGTTAAATTTTGGTACAACCGTTTCAGATAACCATTCAATTCCTGCCTTTCTTTCTCTGAAAATCCCTTAAAATTGATCGTTGACATTTCCTCAAACGCCTTATAACATTTTTGTTCCAGCTGAACAGCATTGTCTGAAAGAATAATTCGTATTTCTCTTCGATTGTCCGGATTATTCCTACGCTTGATCCAGCCAGCCTGTTCCAGCCTGTCTAACATGCTGGTCAATGTTGTCTTTGCCAGATCTGTTCTTCTGCTTAATTCACTGATCGTAATATTATCTTCATTCCATAGCTGAAATAAAATATGTATCTGAGCTGTATTTAAATCCATATCAAGGTGTTTTGCTAAAATCGACTGAAAAATACGTCCCTGAAGCAATTTAATTTGTGACATACGAATTCCAATCGGCATATCCCTCTCCAACTGTCGTTCCTCCTCTCTATTTGACCACAACATCCTTTCAAGCAATGTTGTTATCTTATTATACTATATAGTTCTTTTCTATATAGTTTAATTCTGTATGAGATATTACTATATAGTATTATTTTTGTCAATGTCCTTTTCAGATATCTTCTTTCTTTCAAATCAAAAATAAGAGCTGCTGCTCCAGCAGATTATTCATCCACTGGGGCAATAGCTCCTGTCAGTTCTTTCATAACTTCTTTTACTGTTTCCAAATGTTTTGCCCGATATGCATTGCTTCCACAGAACAAAAGTGCATGATCCACATCCCCGGTTGCAGCATGGATCAACGCCTGTGTAATACAATAAGGAATATTTACCTTATCACATTTTTCAAGGCATTGATAACAATGTTTCCATTCCGGTTTCTTTCCTTCCTTGACACTCTTTAAAAAGGCATTTTGAATTGCTCTTCCCGGCATTCCCACCGGACTCTTTGTGATCACAATATCTTCTTCCTTTGCCTTAATATATTCTTGCTTATATGAATCTGGAGCATCACATTCTAAAGTTGTCACAAAGCGGGTTCCCACTTGTACACCCGAAGCTCCCAAAGACAAAGCATGACATACATCCTGATGGGTATAAATTCCTCCTGCTAAAATAAAAGGGATCTCTTTTTTATAGCGTTTACCATATTCCTGAAGCAGTTCCAATACCTCTGTTATTTCCTCTTCATACTTTCTCTTCTGAAAGGAAACGGATACTTGCGATGAATCTGCTCCCAGATCTTTAAGATGTTCTAAAGAAAATCCCAGATGTCCCCCTGCCAATGGACCTTCCATTACTACAAAATCCGGAACTCTGTGATATTTTCTGTCCCACATTTTACAGATCACACTTGCTGCTTTTTTAGAAGATACAATCGGTGCAATCTTTGTATGAGAATCCTCTTTTACATATTCCGGCAGATCTACTGGAAGTCCAGCTCCGGATATGATCACATCTGCGTTGCAGCGTACCGCCTCTTTTACATACTCTTTATAATTCTTCGTTGCCACCATAATGTTAAAGCCAACTACTCCACCTTGTGCAATTTCTCTGGCTTTTTGCAGTTCTGTTTTCATTGCCCGAAGATTCGCTTTCATTGGATCCTTTGAAAAATCCAGTTCCCTAAATCCAATCTGAGCTGTAGAAATAATCCCTATTCCGCCTTCTTTTGCCACATGTCCTGCCAGAGAAGACAAGCTGATCCCAACTCCCATTCCTCCTTGGATAATTGGCCATTTTACTTTCAAATCTCCAATTTTCAACGGTCTGATTGTTTCCATTTTTTATGCCTTTTTCGCCTTCCTCAGTCTTTCTTTGATAAAGACTGCTGCTTACATCTTACGAAATCTTTTATAGCGATGTTCTATTCTCTCCTCCAATGGCATTGTTCCATATTTCTGAAAGAATCCTAACATCCAATGATCTATTTTTGAGGTGATCTCTGCCAGATTTTGTGAAGTCACCGCTTTCTCTTCTGGAATCACTCTTTCAATGATTCCCATATCCAATAAATCTCTTGCTGTGATCTTCATCACTCTCGCTGCTTCTGGAGCTTTTTTACTGTCTTTCCAAAGTATACTTGCAAATCCTTCCGGAGAAAGAATAGAATACATTGCATTTTCCATCATCCAGACTTCATCTGCAACTGCCATTGCCAAAGCGCCTCCGCTTCCTCCCTCTCCAATTACGATCGTCAAAATTGGGACTTTTAAGTTTGACATCTCAAACAAATTTCTTGCGATTGCTTCTCCCTGTCCATGTTCTTCTGCCTCCATACCGCAAAAAGCTCCCGGAGTATCAACCAGACAGATTACTGGTCTTTTAAACTTTTCTGCCTGTTTCATGAGACGAAGGGCTTTTCGATATCCATCCGGCGATGGCATACCAAAGTTGCGTTTCATATTCTCTTTTATGCTCTTTCCTTTTTCCTGAGCAATCACCGTGACCGGAATTCCATGAAACATAGCGATTCCCCCGATCACAGCGCCATCATCATGACTGCATCGGTCTCCATGAAATTCTATAAAATCAGTAAACAGATTAGAAATATATTCCGATGCCGGAGGTCTGCTGTTCTTTCTGGAGAGCAATACGGTATCCCAAGCTGATTTTGTCTCTTTTTCACTATCTCTGCCTGATTTTATATCAACTATACTACTGTCCTCATACCCACAATCCCAAAGCTCTCTCTGTTCTTCCTTGATTTTCTTTTGTATCTGCTCTGGATCAGACTGGCTTGTACCATTTTCTTTATGCATAGCAAGAATTTTTCCCAGAACCTGCTTTTGTTCATGCCGTTCCACGATTTTATCTACAAAACCATGTTCTTTCAAAAACTCTGCTCTCTGAAACCCTTCTGGAAGTGTCTGACCAATCGTCTGCTCAATTACCCTTGGTCCTGCAAATCCGATCAAAGCTCCAGGCTCTGCTAAAATAATATCTCCAAGCATGGCAAAACTTGCCGTGACACCTCCTGTTGTCGGATCTGTCAAAACAGAGATATACAATAACCCAGCATCGTGATGGCGCTTTAACGCTGCAGACGTTTTTGCCATCTGCATCAACGAAACAATCCCTTCCTGCATTCTTGCTCCTCCTGAACAACAATACAAGATCACTGGGAGACGTTCTTCTGTCGCACGTTCTACCGCTTTGGTGATTTTTTCACCGACATTGTATCCCATACTTGCCATGAAAAAACGTGAATCACATACTCCCATAACAGCCGGATATCCATCAATCATCACCTTTCCAGTCACTACAGCTTCATTCAGATTTGTTTTTTCCTGAACAGCACGAAATTTTCTTTCATACCCCGGAAAAGACAGTGGGTTAGAAAACTCCATCTCACGATCCCACTCTTCAAAAGATCCTTCATCTGCGATCATCTCAAAACGTCTAAATGCATGAACTCGAAAATATCCATTGCATTTTGGACAAATATAATGATTTTGGATAACATCTTCCGTATAGATCGGGCATCCGCATTTATTGCATTTTTTCCACAATCCTTCCGGAACATTAGGTTTTTCATCCAAACCGGAACTTCTGTATCTGGTATCTAATTTCGTATATGTTTTTTTAAACATATCTCTCAACATGGTTCTGCCCTCCTGTCACTATACATTCACTATAAGGAAAAATGCTTGGAAATAAAATCGGTATCAATTTCTCCCCTCTGAAACTCTTCTTGGTTGATAATATCATACTCAAAATCCAGATTCGTATCGATACCTTCTAATATCAGCTCACCAAGAGCACTTCTCATTTTCGCTATGGCTGCTTCTCGATCCTTATCATGCACAATCAGCTTTAAGATCATAGAATCATAGTAAGGAGGTATCGCATATTGATTGTAAACAGCAGTATCTACACGCACTCCGTTTCCTCCCGGTATATGAATATTGGTGATTGTACCAGGACATGGTCTGAAATTTTTTTCTGGATTTTCCGCATTGATCCTGCACTCTATAGCATGTCCATCGATCCTGACATCTTCCTGAGTAAATGAGAGTGCCTCTCCAGCAGCAATTTTAATCTGCTCTTTGATCAGATCCAGACCTGTCACCATCTCTGTCACCGGATGCTCTACCTGAATTCTGGTATTCATCTCCATAAAATAAAAATCCTTATTCTGATCCAGCAAAAATTCTATTGTTCCTGCATTCTCATATCCAACAGTCTTTGCTGCCAAAACTGCTATCTCTCCCATTCTTTTACGCAATTCTGGGGAAATTGCAATAGACGGGGACTCTTCTAAAACCTTTTGATGTCTCCTCTGGATAGAACAATCACGCTCACCAAGATGAACTACATTTCCAAATTTATCTGCTAAAATCTGAAATTCTATGTGGCGTGGATGTTCCATATATTTCTCTAAGTACATGGTATCATCTGAAAATCCATTGACAGATTCTCTCTGTGCATTCTGGAATTGAAGATCAAACTCCTCTTTGCTTTTTGCGATACGCATTCCTTTCCCTCCGCCTCCGGAGGATGCCTTGATCATAATAGGGTATCCGATCTCTTCTGCTGCTTTCCTTGCCTCTTCCAGTGTATGTACTGGCTCTTTACTTCCCGGAATCACCGGAACTCCAGCCTCCATCATTGTCTTTCTTGCCTCAGATTTATTTCCCATTTTATGAATCAGATCTGCATCCGGTCCAATAAAAGCAATATGACATTCTTTGCACAGTTTCGCAAATTTTGCATTTTCAGACAAAAAACCAAATCCCGGATGGATCGCTTCTGCTTTCATGGCAACCGTCGCACTCAGAATCCGCTCCATATTTAAATAACTATCCAAGGGTGAAGCCTTTCCTATACAGACAGCTTCATCCGCAAGAAGTGTATGAAGAGCATCCTTGTCTGCTTCTGAATATACAGCTACTGTTTGAATTCCCATCTCTCTGCAAGCCCGAATGATGCGGACCGCAATTTCACCTCTATTAGCGATCAATATTTTATGAAACATCACATTTCCCCTATCCAATAACAAAAGTCAGCTCTGCACTTACTGCAACCTTACCATTTACCGTTGCAGTTGCTTTTCCAACTCCAACTGGTCCTTTTCTCTTGATAATTTCACATTCCAGTTTCAACTGATCTCCCGGAACTACTTTTTGTTTAAATCTTGCCTGATTGACTGCTCCAAAATACGCTGTCTTTCCTTTATTTTCTTCACAGGCTAAGATAGCAACTGCCCCTGTCTGTGCCAGTGCCTCAATGATCAAAACTCCCGGCATAACTGGTTCTTGCGGAAAATGTCCCGCAAAATATGGTTCATTATATGTAACTGACTTATATCCAACAGCACGCACTCCCGGATCCAGTTCCTCAATCTTATCAATCAGCAAAAATGGATGGCGATGTGGAATAATCTTTTGAATTTCTGTAATTCCCAGCATAATTTTCCTCCACAAGAATATTCATTCTTTTGTTTTTTCTATATCAAAAAACGCAATCAGTGAATACGAAATAAAGGCTGACCATACTCTACAACAGATTCATTCTCTACCAGAATCGCCTCTACAGTACCATCATATTCACTTTCAATCTCATTCATCAGTTTCATAGCTTCAATGATCCCTAAAATCTGTCCTTTTTTTACCTTATCTCCTACCTTGACAAAAGGCTCTGCTTCTGGAGAAGAAGAGGAATAAAATGTTCCCACAAGAGGGGATACTATAACTCTGTCTGATGCAATATTAGTTACTTCCTCTCTGTCTTTTAGATCATCTGTCTTTATATGGTTTGCAGTGTCTGCATCCTGCTTTACTGTTTTTCCATGACTGTCATCCACCATTTTTTCCTTTGTCCGCTCAGTCTCTAAAAACATATTCTTTCTATTTTCCTCATCTGATACCAGAGAACGCACTGTCTCAGAAGATTCAGGAACACTGATCTCTTCTTCCTTATTTTTAGAAAGAGACAGTTTCCAACTTTCTTCTTCCAATTTTAATCCAGTTAAATTAGAATCAGAAAGTGCCTGGATCAAACTTATGATTGCCTGTACATCCATCTTTGTACCTCACTCAAATCGTTTAAATAAAAGGCTGGCATTGTGACCTCCAAACCCAAGTGAATTGCTTATTGCATAACGGATCTTTGTCTCTGCTCCGTCCCCTTTTGTATAGTCCAGATCACATTCCGGCTCAGACTCACAAAGTCCTGCGGTCGCATGTACAAATCCATCCTGAATTGATTTGATACATGCAATACTTTCTACACCTCCTGCTGCGCCAAGCAAATGACCGATCATTGACTTTGTAGAATTGATCTTCACATGATATGCATGTTCTCCTAACGCCAGTTTGATCGCTTTTGTCTCAAACAGATCGTTATGATGTGTACTTGTTCCATGTGCATTGATATAATCAATTTCTTCTGGTTTCACTCCAGCATCACGCATTGCATCTGTCATAGCACGGGCAGCCCCGCTTCCATCCTCTGCCGGAGAAGTAATATGATATGCATCACAAGTTGCACCATATCCTACGATTTCCGCATAAATATGAGCATTTCTTGCCAATGCGTGCTCCAAAGATTCTAATACAAGAACTCCAGCTCCTTCTCCCATGACAAATCCACTTCTATCTTTATCAAATGGAATGGATGCTCTCAAAGGATCCTGACTTTCAGACAATGCTGTCAGTGCCGAAAAACCTGCTACACCCAAAGGTGTGATACTGGACTCTGTTCCTCCTGCTGTCATCACATCGGCTTCACCATATTGGATCGCACGAAATGCTTCACCAATACTATGAGTACCTGTTGCACAAGCTGTCACTACATTGATACATTTTCCCTTTAAACCAAACTGGATTGCCACATTGCCGGCTGCCATATTACTGATCATAAGAGGTACTAAAAGTGGATTCACTCTATTTGGTCCTTTATCCAGCATTTTTTTATGTTCACGCTCTACTGCCTGTAAGCTGCCGATTCCAGAACCAATACTGACTCCCACACGGTATGGATCTTCCTGACTCATATCAATACCGGCATCTTCCAATGCCATCTTTGTTGCTGCTACAGCAAATTGAGAAAATGGTTCCATTCTTCTTGCTGCTTTTGCATCCATATACTGTTTTGCATCAAAATCCTTTACCTCTGCTGCCAGTTTGACCTTAAAATCTGTTGTATCAAATTTTGTGATCTCACCAATCCCTACCGTTTTCTGTTTCAAGGCATTCCAAAATGTTTCCACATCATTTCCAATCGGGGTAATTGCCCCCATTCCAGTGATCACTACTCTTGTTTTCATCAATAAAATCCTTTCAGTTATCATCTTTTACAAAAAATAATATTGTACCGTATGGTTACATTGCCATTCCACCATCTACACAGATCACCTGACCTGTCACATACTTTGCCATATCCGATGCCAAAAATACTGCCATATCAGCAATATCATCTGGTTCTCCAAACTTCTTCATCGGAATCTGTGAAAGTGCGCCTTCCTTAACCGAATCAGACAACACATCTGTCATCTCTGTATGTATAAATCCCGGAGCGATCGCATTTACTGTAATCCCACGGCTTGCCAGTTCTCTTGCAACAGATTTGGTAAGACCAATGATCCCTGCTTTGGAAGCGCAATAATTCGCCTGCCCTGCATTTCCCATCACTCCAGAAACTGAAGAAATGTTGATGATTCTTCCGGATTTTTGTTTTAACATCTGTCTTGAAACATGCTTCATACAATGAAATGCACCTTTCAGATTTGTATTTAAAACCGCATCAAAATCTTCCTCACTCATTTTCATAAGCAGGTTGTCTCGTGTAATACCAGCATTATTGACCAGAATATCAATTCTTCCATATTTCTCAATCACTTGACGGAGAAATATTTCCGATTCCTGATAAGAGGAAACATTACATTGGATCGCCTCTGCCCGTCCTCTGTTTTTCTCGATTTCTGCCACTGTCTCATCTGCTTTTTCTTTGGAGCCATGATAATTTATAATGACAAATGCCCCTTCTCTTGCCATATGTATAGCAATCTGACGACCGATTCCACGGCTTGCTCCTGTGACTACAGCCACTTTATTTTCCAGCATTCCATTTTTCTCCATTTTTCTGCTGATGCCTCCTGCATTCTCCGATTTTCCTCTTATTTTTTTAACTTTTTTCTTAGATTTTTACATTATACGTTTTTACACTATACATTTTCGCATTATACGTTTAATGCCTGAACTGTCTGTTCTATATCTTCTATTTTCTCCACACGAAGTACTTTAACATCTTTTGCTATTTTTTTCATAAAGCCACTCAAAGTCCTTCCTGGTCCAATCTCTATAAAAATATCCACTCCATCTTGGATCATCATTTCCATTGTCTGCTGCCAGCGCACAGAAGAAGATACCTGTTTCGCCAACAAAGGGCGAACTTCATCCGCACTTCTTACATACTCGGCAGTTACATTAGAAGCATATGGGATCACAGGATCATAAATCTGCACATTTTCCAATACCTGTGCCAGTTTCTCTCCTGCCTCCTTAAGCATACTAGAGTGAAACGGACCACTTACATTCAATGGTACGATTCTTTTAGCACCTGCTTCTTTTAAAAGAACAGATGCCTCTTCCACTGCTTCCTTCTTCCCTGAGATTACAATCTGACCTGGGCAGTTATAATTTGCAATCTGAACGTCCTGCAAAGGTGCAAGAACTTCTTCAATCTGCCCTGCATTCAGTCCAAGAACTGCTGCCATAGATCCAATTCCCACAGGAACTGCTTCCTGCATCAAAATTCCTCTCTCTCTGACAGTTCTAATCGCGTCCTCATCTGACATCACACCTGCCGCTGCCATAGCACAATACTCTCCCAAGCTAAGACCTGCTGCGACATCTGGGAAAATCCCCTGTTCTTCGAGTACTCTCATCATTGCAATACTGGTTGTCACCATAGCTGCCTGTGTGTACTCTGTCCTATCCAACCTATCCTGATCCTCAAAACAAAGCTGCGGCATGGAAAAGCCTAACAACTCTGTTGCTTTGTCATAAATCTGTCTTGCTGTACTGTTTTTTTCATAAAAATCCTGACCCATTCCACAGTACTGAGCACCCTGCCCTGGAAAAATAAATGCGATCTTACTCATATCTGTCCCTCTTATCTCTTATTCATTCTGTTTTCTGCTTCTGCCATAATCTCTTCTATTATTTCCCTGCAAGTCTGCTCTTTTGACACCATTCCGGCAATCTGTCCCGCCATTACTGTGCCATTTTTTACATCACCTTCCTGAACTGCTTTGCGCAAAGTTCCTAAAGTCAGGTATTCTAATTCCTCAAATGTCTTTCCTTCCTGTTCCAGACGAATGTATTCTCTTGTCATCTGATTTCTCAGACAGCGGACTGGATGACCATGTGTTCTTCCTGTAACAGTAGAATCAATATCCTTTGCCTTGAGAATACGTTCTTTATAATTTGGATGCACAACACATTCTTTTGCAACCAGAAAGCGTGTTCCCATCTGTATAGCCTCTGCCCCTAACATAAATGCTGCAGCTAATCCTCTTCCATCGCCAATACCACCTGCCGCAATAACAGGAATCTGTACGGCATCTACTATCTGAGGAACAAGGGTCATAGTAGTCTGCTCACCAATATGACCTCCAGATTCCATACCTTCTGCTACAATTGCATCTGCTCCACAGCGTTCCATTCTTCTTGCAAGAGCAACTGATGCGACCACAGGAATCACCCGAATTCCGGCATTTTTCCACATTTCCATATATTTTTCCGGATTTCCAGCTCCGGTCGTCACAACCTGAACTCCTTCTTCTACAACAACCTTAGCTACATCCTCTGCATATGGACTGAGAAGCATCACATTAACACCAATTGGCTTTTTTGTCAGCTCTTTTGCTTTTCTGATCTCTGCCCTTACCACTTCTCCCGGAGCATTGGCACCTCCGATCAATCCAAGAGCGCCAGCTTCTGAGACAGCTGCCGCCAGATGATGTTCTGCTACCCAAGCCATTCCTCCCTGAATAATAGGATGTGAAATTCCAAGAAGTTCTGTAATTCTCGTTCTCATCAATTGCTCTCCTTTTTCTATTTCCTAAACACTGCTTTTCTTTCTGATATTTCCCACATGAGAAACTTTATTCTACTGTTGGAGTATTGTATATTATGCTTCCACACCATGCGCTTTCAGATAGTTCATAACATCCCCTACAGTAGCCATTTTTTCCAGCTCCTCTGATGGAATCTCAACAGAATACTCGTCCTCAAGAGCCATAACCAATTCAAATAAATCCAAGGAATCTGCTCCCAGATCGTCTTTAAAAGAAGACTGCTCTGTGATATTCTCTGCCTCTACATTCAACTGATCTGCAATTAACTCTTTCATTTTTTCTAACATTTCTTTTTCTCCTTTTCTCTTTTCATCATTTTATTTTATCTACTTTTATTTCATTGACATCTGTTTCATATGATAATTGCTCTATGCCGATGTCCATTATCACCATTCTAAAAGAATTGCTCCCCAGGTCAGACCTGCGCCAAATCCTGCTAGGACAATCTTATCTCCTGATTGAAAAGTTCCTCTTTTATTGCACTCATCCAACAAAATAGGAATCGAAGCACCAGAAGTATTTCCATATCGTTCAATATTTTGTGGGAACTTTTCCATTGGCTCTCCTAAACGCTTTGCAACAGATTCTAAAATTCTCACATTTGCCTGATGAAGGATAAAATACTGAACATCCTTTACATTGGTATGGCTCTCTTCCAGAAGCTGCAAAATGCATTCTGGCACTTTCTTTACTGCAAACTTAAAGACCTCCTGCCCATCCATGGTCATATACCCCATATCTGGTTTTTCATGGTTCAGAAAATTCCCTGTTGTCCTGTTCACACAAGAAAGGACATCTCCACGCTTTCCATCTGAGCCCATAACAAAATGTTTTACACCGGTATCTGCGGCCTGTACGAGCACAGCTCCGGCTCCATCTCCAAATAAAATACAAGTTCCTCTGTCTTTCCAGTCCACAAGTTTACTCAATACATCCACTCCGATCACCAGACCAGTCTTATAGACTCCAGTTTGTATGAATGTACACATTGTACTGAGAGCAAAAATAAAACCAGAACATGCAGCACTGATATCATATGCCGCTGCATTCAAAGCTCCGATCTTTGCCTGTACCTCACAAGCACATCCCGGAAAATGTTTATCCGGAGTAGAGGTTGCAACAAGAATAAAATCAATCTCTTCTGGTTTTATCTGTGCCCCTTCCAGAGCATTCCATGCCGCTTTTGCTGCAATCTCGCTGCATCCCTGATCCGTAGCCAGATGGCGTGTCTGGATTCCCGTTCTGGTACGGATCCACTCATCGCTCGTTTCTACTATCTGTGCTAAATCATGATTCGTTACAATATTTTCCGGTACATATGAACCGGTTCCTATCACTTTGGCTGTCATGTTTTCCTCAATTCCATTCCTGTACTGCAACAGTCATTTCCATAATTAAGTGTTCTCTTTTATCTTGATGGTAAAATATTTACTATTTCAAATATTTTGATTCTCAAACTATTTTATCATGCTTTCCTATATTGTCAATAGGGAAATGCTATATATTTTTTATATTCTCTGTATACACTATCCTTTGTACAAATTCACAATACATTTTTCTTGCGTTTTATACAAATTTTATACAAAAAATTCTTTTGATTTTTCTATAAAATTTTTCAAAAAGTAGAATCTTGTGGAAAAGTCAGTCAATTATTGACATACCTTCCCAGCTATGCTATTTTTACCTTGAAGAATGATGTTTAATTTACAAGGGGGTAAGTAAATTGAAAACAACAGGAGTCGTTCGCAAGCTAGATGAATTAGGTCGAATTACTCTTCCGATTGAACTTCGCAGAAGTTTAAACCTTGATCCCAAGGACGAACTTGAAATTTTTGTTGAAGACAATCAAATTATCCTTCGTAAATGTGAATCCGGAGATATCTTTACCGGAGGAACAGAAGATCTGATCGAATATGAAGGAAAAACTGTATCAAAACATTCTATCGTTGAAATGGCTAAGATCGCTGGTTTATCTGTTACAGAATAAACCTCATACTACAGCCATTGTCAAATTTAAAACATTTTTATTCTGCTTGCGTAAAAAAATCACGGTATCAAATCCAGTTAGTATTTGATATCGTGATTTTTCTTTATAACACATTCTTCTGAGATCTTACTTCTCCAAAGCTCTCCATCTGAAATTCGGAATAATATCAGACCATTTTTCAATACCAAGAATCTCTTTTGCAAAGGCTGTATTATCCAATGTATATCGTTTCATATCAATATTCAAAAAGACTCTCCAACTCCTCTTTTGAGTTGTAGCAATAATATCATTTGGCTGATTCATATCACAATTCCAAAGTCCAAAATACAAAGAAGATTTTGCATCGGAAGGTGCATCTACCTGACGGCTAAGGATATATGCATCAATATATGGATTGCTGTCTACTAGGTAATAAGAATATGCGATTGCTGCTGCCTGAAGATCTTCCACATTACCCTTTATCGGACTCATGGATGTAAATCCTTCCTCTGTTAATATAATATGACGTACTTCACCTTTTGAATTTCTCATAGAATCCTGACAAAAATAATCTGTAAGAACAGACAGGTTGGCAAAATTGATAACCGGAGAATCAAAATTATTGGTAATAAGACCAGTAGATCCATCATCCCAGAATTCCGGCTCTGTCATTGGAATCGGATATGGATGGTATGCCAGTCCCCAGTCCATCTGTCCCTCTGTCACAGACAGATGATTAAATATATCCACAATCTCTTTTCCGCCATATCTTTGTTTATTATCTTTATTCTTAGGATCATTCCAGTAATAATCTAATGAGAAATACACCCTGTCATTGGCACTTACACTCTTGATCGCTGTGTACATGACACGGAATGCTCTCTGATATTCTCTGACATACTGTTCCACATCCATGTCTCCTATATAATTCCACTGCTGGTTATTGATCTCATTGCCGATGATCCAGTTGGATACTTTTCCATAATCAGGGTTGCTGCCATCATAATGTTCTGCTAAAAATGACATGATCGCCCTTGTCTGCTCATATCCCTCTCTTGTCACAGCATTGAACATGTAATAATTCACATTTTTTGTTTTTTTCACACCCGGATGCACAAGATTTGGTGTGGACGGATTCCAGTCATTCAAAATGATCACTGATACACTGATGTCTTTATTAGAGAGAGAACTGATAGTCTTATCATATGCATCTACGATCGCTTTATTAAAGTGATAGATTTTTCCATTATACTCATACTCGATCCCGCTACCCATGATCTGGGAAAAAGCAATATTTGTAGAAGCATGTTTTACTCCAAGATCAAACGCATCTGATAACATGCTAAGTTCAATATTCAACCCTTTTTTAGTCAAAGGCTCTTTGAATTCCTTTGTGTTCTCTGCCATGATCTCCGGATTGGAAATATATCTGAAACTGCTGACTGGAACATATTTTTCCCCATCCCACACAGCTAAAAGGAACTTATTATACAGTCTGTCTTTATTCTGGTAATATCCTAGCGGAATCTGCACCGATGCCTGCTCTCCAATTGGCTTAGCAATCAGATAATCGGTTCGTCCCTCTACAGAGTCCTCATATGGAGCAAGTTCCAGCAAATACACATTGCCATCTGTTCCCTCTATCTCTCCTGTACTGCTAAATTCCAAAACCACATTGTTTTTATCAGAAGTGATCATACAGGACGAAAAAGAAGCGCTGACATTGATCTTTGGTTCTTTCTCCTCCTCTGTTGTCTCTTCCAGAGCTGTACTGTCATCTGTCTTTGACTCCACCTGAGTCTCCTGCGCTTTCGTATCAGCCCATGTCGGTATGGACGCTGAGATTCCAGTCATAAGAAAGGCTGTAACTGCCAGTGCCAGCATTCTTCCTGTCTTCCATCTTTTTTTCATCATGTTTTTCCTCCTGCTTATGCTGTAAATGAAGATGCACACTCACACGTCGATCTCCTTCCTGTACCATCATATATAAGAAATGTATGCTTTTCAATAAAGTTTTTATTACATGTCTCTTAATTCTTTTTCACAGATCAACCTCAATTTTTGACAAAAAAGGTCCTGAAACGGGATTTGACGCTGTCGTATTTTCGTGCTATCCTAAAGACATTATCAACCTACAGAGGACTCTATTCCTCAGTTAAAAAACATTTGTTCACAGAAAGGTATGCACTATGTCTTCTTATATCCCTTATCATTTAAAAAGTCAAAATAGAAAGATGATCTACGATCTGTTTCACGAAAAAAAAATCTCCAGCCGTGCGGAGATCGTCCGCCTGACCGGAATCAGTTTTCCTACTGTATTAAAGATTGTTGATAGACTACTGGAACTCCATATCATCACAGAACTGGATGAATTAGAACGCCTGTCAGGAGCAGGGCGACGTGGGCATCTTCTGCGTTTTAATCCCAATGCTTATATGACAGTCGGTGTACAATTTGATGGAAATCACGCATTTCTTGGTCTTGTCAATATGGATGGCGATGTCTTTTCTCCCATCACACTCCCTCTCCATCTCCGTATTCATGATTTTCTGGATAACAAAACTTCACCACAAGAGAATCAGATTCTTATAGAACAACTTTTTCAGATTTCCCAAACCATCCACAATCTCCATGCACAGACACAAAAAAATGGTATTCCAGTTCTTGGAATAGGCATTGGGCTTCCCTGTATGGTAAACCTCAAAAATAATTCTGTTCTCCACATAAATCCAGATTCCTCTCTGACAGAGATACCCTTTTCTTCCATTTTTCCAAAGTTTACCGATTCACTCAGCCTTCCCTACTGTTTGGGAAATGATGTAAATATGGCATGTCAGGGAGAAGCCTTTTTAAGAAATCCGATCCATCATCCCTCTGACCTTGTCTATATTACCCTTGGTGCGGGATGTGGAGCTGGTATTTTACAAAAAGGGGAACTTTGGTATGGAAGCAGCTTCCATTCCGGAGAAATTGGTCATCTCCCTCTTTTCTCAGAAGGAACTTGTGCATCAGGGGCTGTCATAAAACTATCCGATAAAATCAACCTATCCGCATTGCAAGATCGTTTCCATATCCATCTTGAAGATATGCCAACTCTCTGGAAAGATGACCCCAAATTGACTGAAGAAATCTGTGACTATCTTTGTCCATATCTTGGATATTTATTTCTCACAATGCATCTGATCCTTGATATCAAAACATGTGTTTTGACAGGTCCTATCCCCACTGCGCTTGGTTCTCTTCTCTTAGAAAAAACACGCAGTCAGCTTCTCTCCTTACATGATACAGTTCCTTTTGTACTGGAATCCCCAATCCAGCCAACCTCTCATCTGACAGGAGCCAGTGTCAGTGTTTTTCAAAAATGTTTTGAAGAACTGCTAAATAAATAGCAGTTCTTCCTGTCTCTTTCGACTCCACAATGCAAAGATCAATGTGGCTGCTGCCATCAGCACGCCAGCACAAAGCATCATTACATCACCTCCAAGATACTCACAGGCAGCTCCTCCGATATATCCAAAAATACATTTGGAAAAAATCTGCCCCAAAAGGATATTGAACATCTGTCCAGAAGCCCTTAGCTCCCTTGGCAATCTTGCATTGATATAATTTACAATACTATAATTAAATGCTGTATATCCAAAACCATGCAGTAAATTGACTGCCACGATCAAAATAGGCTCATGACAAGCAAATACTAAAAACCAGCGGACACTGGTAACTACTCCTGCGATCACAAGCATATAAGCTGTTCCCATACGTCTCACAATCTTGTGAATGATCAAAAGACATGGGATTTCTGCCACAGCACTTGCAAACATCATCAACCCCACATAACTGCTGTCTCCTCCAATCGTAACAAAATACAGAGGATAATAATTATTAAACAGATTGACTCCAAGACTAAAAACCAGATTAAATACAAGAAGTCCGATCAGATTATGATTTTTCAATATTTCCTTATAAGAAACTTTCTTTTTTTCCTCTTTTGGAAGTTTAACCTTTTCTGCCCTTGTAGATAACAGAAGACATAGCAGCATACAAAGCCCGATCATCCAGAAAATCTGTCCATATTCGTCTCTCAAAATAAATCCCACTACCAAAACTGTCACTGCATATCCTATCGTTCCTCCCATCCTAACAATTCCATAATCCCACTTGCTTTTTTCCAGAAGCTGTAATGTAATATTGTCATTCAATGGCATGATCGGAACAAAAAATGCATTAAAGGCAGCAAAAAGACCAAAAACAACCCAATACTGTTTTGATGCATAAAAACACAGGGCAATAATAGTACAAACAAAATATAACCCCTGCACAACTCTGTTTTTTACCTGAATCTTATCACTAACTACCCCCAACACGATCTGGGCAACAAACAAAATCACTGTAGAAATGGAAACGATCACTCCAATTTGAGATGCCGAAAAACCAATAGAACTCATATATAAATTGATATATGTATTAAATACAGCCTGTCCGGCAAATGCAAACACATAAATCCAAAACAATTCCATTGGAAATCTGTCTCTATTTTCTCCTGTCTTTTTTCTGCTCTCTTCCCCCATAAACCTTTCCTTCTCCCCTCAGCATAAATTCTTATTTTTATTATTAAATGTAATTAAGTAATTTTGCATTTTAGTATACCACATCTGAATTTTGTTTTCAATAAAAAACATGAATCCAGAAATCATTCCAAATCCATGTCTCTCCTCTTATTCTTCCTGCATCACTGGCGCTCCCATATTGACTTCCAGTGCTTCTTTTGCTGGTTCTACCATCTTTATGTTCTTATAACGATTCTCAATCCATTCCGTAGAAAAGTGTTCATCTACCAGTTCTTCCATCCAGTTTTTTGCTTCAATGCCATTCTCTCTGGTCTTCATACGATACAGACAAGTTGCACTCAAACTGATGTCTAATGTAAAAAATACAACCAATACCCAAGTTAAAATTTTCCCAAAACGGATCGGCAGTCTCTCAATACCTTTACTCATCCACGGATATAAGATCTTTAACCAAACAATCGCCATGATCCCCCAGAAAAAGCAAAACAATAAGTTGATCCTTCCGTTTAGATTAAATCTCATAGCACTGTAATCCCAGAACACACATCCAAACATCTTTTCTGTAAATACAGAACACATATACTCAAAAACTCCGCCTAAAACTGCTCCCACAACGAAAATATACCGATCTTCCATATTGATCATACGATGCAGAAAAAGTGTCAGAAGGAAACATCCCAATCCCCATACGATAGAAAACTGTCCGAATACCAAAGAACTTCGGCTCATCCACTCTCCGCCTGTCACACGACAAAATAAAATCTCGATTATATCGCCATAAAACGCTCCCAAAACAAAAACCCAAAATAATTTGTAAAATCCACATCCATCTGCAAAGACTTTTTTTCCGCGCTCTAAATGTTTTTCTACCTCTCGTTTCGGGCAGGCTACATCTTCAATTACATGTTTTTGCACCTGCTTATACTTCTGCCACCATTCTTTTTTCATTTTTCCTTTGCCACTTTCCGGTATAAACCTATTTTATCCTCTACTCCTGTTTCAACAAAGCCTGATATACATCTCTTTTGCTGATATTACGATCTTTAGCAACTAATTTCATTGCTGATTTTTTGTCAATTCCCTGTTCTTCATAATATTTCATATGTTCCTCAATGCTCATCTTTTCCCATTCCTGAACAGATTCCTCCAAGATCTGTTCCCGGCTCTTTCCTTCCAGAACCAGTACACATTCTCCCTTTGGCTCTTCTTCTTTAAAATGTTCCAAAGCCTCTTGCAAGGAAGCCCTATATGCAGTTTCATAACGCTTGGTCAATTCTCTGCATATTGTGATATTTCGATTTCCCAAAACGGAAAGCAACTCTTCCAATGTTCTGACCAGTCGATGTGGAGCTTCATATAAAATAATCGTTCGTGTCTCATTTTCCAGTTCTTTTAAAATCTGTTGTTTCTCCTTTTTATCCGATGGAAGAAATGCCTCAAAACAGAATCTTCTTGTGGCCATTCCTGATAAAGTCAGAGCTGTGATACACGCTGCAGGTCCTGGGAGAGAAGTAACCTCCACTCCTGCCTCATAACACTGACGCACCAACTCCTCTCCCGGATCAGATATTCCAGGTGTACCAGCATCTGTGATCAAGGCAACCTGAATTCCTTCTTTCTGCATTCTTTCTACCAGATATCTTGCTTTTTCAATCTTATTGTACTCATGATAACTCGTCATAGGAGTTTTGATCTCAAAATGATTCAGCAATTTCAGACTGTTTCTAGTATCTTCTGCCGCAATCAGATCTGCTTCTTTTAAGGTTCTTACTACTCTAAATGTAATATCCTCCAGATTTCCTATCGGAGTGGCACACAAATATAATTTTCCAGCCACTTTTATCCCCCATTCCTTCTCTGCCATGCGGATTTTCCATTTCAATCGGTCTCTTTCCTGTTAATATCCATAAATCTGACAGATCTCCTCTGTATATACTCCCACTTCCTTATATACAATGATAGGTGCTTCTACTTTCACCATAGATCTGCCACCACGAACAGACTCGATCAATACCATATTGGCATCTTTATTTTGATATGGATGTACCATCTTTATCCTTTTCGGTTCCATCTTGTACTGTTTCAGCGTCGTGATCAGCTCTGCCAATCGATGCGGTCTGTGAACCATGTAAAAACGTCCTCCCGGTCTGACCAACTCTGCTGCTGAACGAACCACATCATCCAGTGTACAAAGAACCTCATGTCTGGCAATTGCCTTGGGAAGATCTGGATTTTTCAAACCATGTGCATCATTCATATAAGGGGGATTGGAAGTTACGACATCAAAAGATGCACGACCAAATATAGTCCCAGCTTCCTTAATATCTCCTCTTATGATCTTGACTCTGTCTTCAATCTGATTCATTGCAATGCTTCTCGCTGCCATGTCAGCCATCTCTTCTTGGATCTCCAATCCAACAAACTCTTTTCCTTCGGTCTTTGCCGAGAGCAAAATCGGTATGATCCCAGTTCCTGTTCCCAGATCGATCGCACGCTCTCCCTGTTTCACAGAAGCAAAACCAGATAGCAAAACAGCATCCATCCCAAAACAAAATCCATTGGTTTTCTGAATGATCTTCAGATGATTTCTCTGTAGATCATCTATTCTTTCATCTTCTTTCAGCTCAATTGTCATCTAATTTGGATTTTCCTTCCTTTTTCTCCAATGCCTCCAGCTGCTTTAATTCTGAATCCATCATATGATCCTGATCTTTTCCTTTTTTCCTTCTCGGCTTGAACTTCAGCTGACTCACTTTATATTCCCGAATCTCTTTTTCATCTTTATTGACCACCACAATGACCTTTACAAGCTGTCTTAGAACATTTACACTGGCCACTTCGCCTTTCAGCCCATCATCTGCAGTTACAAAATCTCCGATTCCCGGAAGTCGGCTGTTCAAATCTTCATATGTCTCTTCTTCATATTTCAAACAACACATCAAACGACCACAGACACCTGAAATCTTTGTTGGATTCAATGATAGATTCTGCTCTTTTGCCATTTTAATGGAGACAGGAATAAATTCTGGGAGATAAGAATGGCAGCAAAGCGGACGACCGCAAATACCAATTCCCCCCATAATCTTTGTTTCATCCCTGACACCAATTTGACGCAATTCAATCCTTGTCTTAAAAACAGCAGCCAGATCTTTCACTAACTCTCTAAAATCAACTCTTCCATCTGCTGTAAAGTAAAACAATACTTTATTGTTATCAAAAGTGTATTCCGCATCAATCAGTTTCATCTGAAGATCATGTTTTCTGATCTTCTCCAGACAAATACGAAATGCCTCTTTTTCTTTTTCTTTATTTTTTTTCTCAACTTCTTCATCCTTTGGGGTCGCCATACGGATCACAGGTTTTAAAGGCTGAATGACCTTATCATCCTCTACCTGATGATTCCCCAGAACTACATATCCATACTCGATTCCCCGTGCTGTCTCTACGATCACATGGTCTCCTACTTTAATCTCTCGTCCAGCAGGATCAAAATAATAAATTTTTCCAGCTGTACGGAAACGGATTCCAATTACATTTACCATAACTTAATTCTCCTTTATCACTAAAAAAAGCAGCTCCATAGCCAGTTCAAGATTCACATTCGCTTTCAGACGCATTCTTGCCCTATCCACTGCCTTCACAATCTCTTCCAGTCCTTCATAAGAACTCTTTTCGCCAATTTTTCCTATTATTTTATTTTCCCCTTTAAATATCAGGAGATTTGCGTCTTTTGTCACTTTAAACATCAAGATATCTCGATACCATAGCTGTATAAAATCCAAAATGTCATCAATATTGAGATCGTCACCGATTAGCTTCTTGATATAATCCAGCAATTCTCCAATTTCCATCTCAGAGGCATGTTTCAACAGATGCAGTACCTCATCATATAAAACACGAAAAGATTCTGATGAAACCATTGAAATCGCTTTTCCCAAATTTCCTCTGGCAAATGCAGCATACAAATCTGCCTGCTCCCCTGTAATACCATACTGTGCTATCAGATGATCTTTCAGTTTCTGGTCTGGCAAAGGTCTCAGAGAGAAAGTAACACATCTGGAAAGAATAGTAGGCAAAAGCCTCTTTTCATTGGAAGTAAGAAGCATGATGATTCCATAAGCAGGTGGTTCTTCTATTGTTTTTAAAAGAGCATTCTGTGCGTATTCCGTCATCAGCTCTGCTTCATCTACAATATAGATCTTATAGGGACTGCTGTAGGGTTTGATCTGTATATCCTCATTTAATTTGTAACGAATATCATCTACACCAATACTATTTGGTTTTTCATGTGTCACATATATAATATCCGGATGGTTTCCGGAAAGGAACTGTTTACAGGATTTGCACTGCATACATGGCTCTGTATTCCCCTTTTCGCAGAGCAGAGTCATAGCAAATGCCTTCGCCAGCATCATTTTTCCCATTCCTTCCTCACCAGACAAAATATACGCATGAGAAATTTTATGATATAGAATCGCATTTTTCATATTTTGTATAATTTGTTCATGTCCAATGATCTCTTTAAATCCTGCCATCTCTGCTCCTCCTTTTCTTCCTGCCATCGCAGCAAATCGTTTCCTTTCAGCTTAAAAATGCTTATGATATCACATAGCCTCAAACTTTGTAAGCCTCATTATATCATATCTGATTCTCTTCTTCCAGTATATCCTTTTCGATCTCCTCCAGACATACACTCAGCTCTTTATTCTGATAACGCTTGCAAATTCCAGATGCACTCAATCTTTCTTCAGAAAAATCGTCCTCATCTGCCAAAAAACGTCTGCACATCTCCTTGTATTTTGGTTGTTTTTGTTCCTGTTCTCTTTTCAATGCCCGTTCCAAGCGTACTCCATCTTCCACTTCAATATAAATTGGGATCACAGCTTTTTCACCAAAATATTCTTTCATTTTTTCATAGGATTCCAACACACCGATCATAAAATAACTTTTTTCTCTCAAAGAAATCTGCCCGTCATCCAGTGTAAAATATGTCCATGGACCATACACTGTCTCATATGTCCTGTCTTCAATCACTTTCCCCTGTTTCTTCCATTCCTGCCATTTTTCTTGTGTGGTGAAAAAATAAGATATACCGTTTTCTTCTCCTTGACGGATTGGTCTTGTTGTATACATCACTACAGAACCAAACTCAGGAAAATGTTCTTTTAAAGCACGATATATAGTATCCTTTCCTGTCGCACTTTTCCCCATAACATAATAAATCCTGCCCATATGTTCTCCTCAAATCTCCAACTTTTTTATATCTTTCGTGTCTGAATATATCCATTTATATAGTTCGTATCCGAATGTATCCATTCTACACTTCTGATACTATCTGTATTGTACATCCCGTTTGATCACGAATTCCCTGTAGCTGTAGACCAGCACTCTGTATTCTCTCTATTTTTTCTACAATATATTTCGATATTTTTTCACCTGGTACTAAAATAGGGATTCCCGGTGGATACACATAAACAAATTCACCAGATATTTTTTCAACACTCTCTTTCCATGTTACATATTCTTTTTTATGATAGACAGCTTCCTGTATCGTAAAAGGAGCAGATAATGGACTCTGTTCCTGCAACAAGAGCTCCTGCTGTTCCATGCTGCACCAAGTACTCTCTTCTTTTGAAAAACCACTGTGTTCCTTTTTACATTCTTCTTCATCCAAAATCTGCAATGCTGTATTCAGACGCTCCAATCCTTCTCGACCATCCATCAACGTCATCAAAGCCAAAACATACTGTTCCTGCTCCATTTCAACTTCTAAATGAAACCGATTTCTTAACTGCTCAGCAAGCCATACACCATTTTTTCCTGCTGGCGATGCAGAAATTAAAATTTTAGACGGATCAACATCTACAATGCCATATTTTCCACAGATTTCTTCTCTTTTTGCATCTAACACTTGTATCTTTTTCAAATTCTTTGTTTTTTTATAAAACCAGTCCAAATTTTGATTCAAATCCTCTAATTTTCTTTTACCATCTGTTTTCATATAAGTAATACAGCTATCTATTGCTGCCATAAAAACATAAGATGGACTGGAAGACTGATAGATCTGCAAAAAATATTCCAGCATTTCTATATCTACACGGTCAGTGCATACATGAAGTATGGCAGTCTGAGTTAAACTAGGAAGTGTTTTATGTAAACTTTGTACGACAAGATCTGCTCCCTGAGACATCGCTGATTCTGGAAAACGATCCGAAAAAGGAAAATGGGCACCATGTGCCTCGTCTACAATAAGCAATGCGCCATACTGATGGACAATTTGAGCAATACTCTTAATATCCGATACCATTCCATCATATGTTGGTGAAACAATACATACAGCAGATACCTGTTCTCCTCTTTCTTTCATTGTTCTCAAAGAGATATCCACACTCTCTGCACTGATACCTCCCTGAATCCCCAATTTTTCTAAAATTTGTGGATAAAGATATTCTGTTTTTAAATTTCTGAGGAAAACTGCATGATATGCTGATTTATGGCAGTTCCGTGCCATCAAAAGATAATCACCAGAAGAAGCACAGGCAGAGATTCCTGCAAGAATCCCTGCACTGCTTCCATTTACCAGAAAATATGTCTTCTTTGCAGCATAAGATTCTGATGCATCATCCATACAATCTTTTAAAATACCATTTGCATGATGCAGATTGTCAAAACCTTCAATTTCTGTGATATCTATTGCAAATGGATTTCCCATATCAGACATAGGTATGCAATCTGTCTGTCTTTTATGTCCGGGCATATGCAGTGGATATGCGTCTGAATTGCTATACTCTTTTAATTTATCCAATAAGCTTTGCTTTTCTCTTTTTGACATAGAAACTATCCTCTACTTTTTTACTTGATTCACTTTTTTGCTTTTTTGTCTATTGGGAAATTTTTTCACGAAATTCTTTTGCTTTTCTTTACAGCAAAAAAAGAAGAGAAATCTCTTATATGAAAGTATAAGAGGTTTCTCTTCTTTAGCCTGAGACACCGGGGACTCGAACCCCGGACAACTTGATTAAAAGTCAAGTGCTCTACCGCCTGAGCTAGTATCCCATCTATTTTCCTTTTAAAAAAGGAAATGCCCAAAGTCGGAATCGAACCAACGACACGAGGATTTTCAGTCCTCTGCTC